>NZ_JACARN010000169.1:0-318 GCF_013386605.1 Pseudomonas sp. IPO3749
GAGCCTGCTGGTGAACGGCATCATCGCCGGCACGGGCAGCGTGCTGGTGTTCCTGCCGCAGATCCTGATCCTGTTCCTTTTCATCCTGTCGCTGGAAGAATCGGGCTATCTGCCGCGCGCGGCCTTCCTGCTCGACCGGTTGATGGCGGGCGCGGGGTTGTCGGGGCGCTCGTTCATTCCGTTGCTGTCGAGTTTTGCGTGCGCGATTCCCGGCGTGATGGCCACGCGCACGATTCAGGACCCGCGCGACCGGCTGGTGACGATTCTCGTGGCACCGCTGATGACGTGCTCGGCGCGGCTGCCCGTGTATGCGCTGCT
>NZ_JACARN010000170.1:0-337 GCF_013386605.1 Pseudomonas sp. IPO3749
GGTTGGACTCGTCGATCACCACCAGGCGCCCGGTTTTCTCCACGCTTTCAAGGATGCTGTCTTCGTCCAGCGGGCTGGTGGTGCGCAGGTCCAACACTTCGCAGTCGATACCCTGGCGCGCCAGATTAGCTGCGGCTTCCAGGGCGATGTGCACCATGCGCCCGTAGGTCACCAGGGTTACATCGTTGCCTTCACGCACGTAGTTGGCTTCGCCGAACGGCACGGTGTACAGCTCTTCCGGCACTTCGCCCTGGAGGCTGTAGAGCATTTTGTGTTCGAGAAAAATCACCGGGTCGTTGTCGCGGATCGCCTGGATCAGCATGCCCTTGGCGTCATA
>NZ_JACARN010000002.1:0-13860 GCF_013386605.1 Pseudomonas sp. IPO3749
GCTGCCTTCGCTGAGCATGCGGTACACGATCTGCTCGAACAGTTCGGAGGTCACGCCGCCGCTCATCAGCTTCATGTTGGTGAGGTTGGCCGCCAGTTGCGGTGCGGCCACCACGAAGCTGACGCGGGCGTTGGCGCTGAGGATCTTGGAAAAGCCCGACAGGTAGGTGACCTGGTCCAGGCCGGCGAGGGCGGCCAGGCGCGGCGGCGGGTTGGGGTGGAGGTCGCCGTAGAGGTCGTCCTCGATGATATGGCAGTGGTACTGCTGGGTCAGTTGCAGCAGGCGGAACGCCTGGCCGGGGCTGAACGAGTGGCCGGTGGGGTTGTGCAACACGCTGGTGGTCAGGTACAGGCTGGGGCGATGCTCGGCCAGCAGGTGTTCGAGGGCCGTGAAGTCAAAACCGTCGGGACGCCGTGGGATCGTCACCACCTTGACCCCGTGCAGTGCCAGGTTGGCGTGGAAGTTGAAATAACACGGTGCATCGAGCAGCACCGTGTCGCCGGGACGTGCCAGCAGGCGCATCAACATGTCCAGGCCTTGCACGGTGTTGGGGGTGGTGATGATCTGTTCCACCGACACCGACAGGCCCTCGCCGTGCAGCTTCTGCTGCAGGGCCTGGCGCAACGGCAGTAACCCGGCCGGTGTGCCCAGGCTGGCGATGCGCAGTGACGGCGCACGCACCACGCTGCGCAAGGTTTGGCGCAGGGCTTCACTGTCCAGCCAGGTTTCCGGCAGGTGGCCGCCGCCGGGGCGCAGGTCGCCGTAGACGGTGGCGAGAGGGCGGCGCAATACGCTGAGCAGGTCCTGAGGCAGCAGATCAACCCAGTTCGAAGTTGTCGGCCTTGGGTGGTCTATCGCCACGAAATAGCCACGGCCTTGACTGGACGTGAGCAGGTTGCGCCCGCGCAGGCGGTCAAGGGCCTCATTGAGGGTGAACTTGCTCACGCCCAGGGTCTCGGTCAGTGCGCGCACCGAGGGCAATTTGCTGCCGGGCGCCCATTCGCCGTTTTCGATGGCCTGGCTGAACGCCTCGACAATCTGTTGCACCTTGGGCGCACCTTCTACAAAGGCGATGGCCGATACGAACACGCGACTTCCTTATCTTTGCTGGTGATTTTACCGGTAAAGTCAGGGCGGATTAGGCCTCACTTTACCTGCCTTGCGCAATGCCAACTGCCTAGACTGCGGGCTCCATCCCCCAGGTCCCCGGCCATGACAAGCGCGTTAACCCTTTCCTCGTTCCTGTATTTCCTGCTGTTTTGCGCCACCATGACCTTCAGCCCTGGCCCCATGACCCTGCTGCTATTAAGCCTGGGGGTGCGTGACGGGCTGCGCCGTTCAATCCCGGCGCAGATCGGCGCCAGTGTGGCGTACCTGATCTCGATCCTGATTTTTGCCGTGGGTTTTTCCGAGTTGATCAGGGGCTACCCGGTGATCACCCAGGGTATCCAGGTGGTCGGCGTGGCGTACATCCTGCACCTTGCCTACAAACAGTGGACCAGCAGCGGCGTGGTGATTGAACGGATCGGCCATGTTGAAGCGGCGCGCAACCTGTTCGGCAAGGGTTTGCTGACCGGGTTTTCCAACCCCAAGACCCTCATCATGTTCAGCGCGGTGTTCCCCCAGTTCGCCGGGACCGGGGAGAGCCGTTCGACGGTGGACATTGCCATCCTCGGGCTGACGTTCCTGTTGCTGCAATTCGCCAGCGGCTGCCTGTATTGCTATTTCGGCCAGCGCATCAAGCACGTGCTGGAAAACCCCAAGCGCCGTGTGTGGTTGCAGCGCATCACGGCCCTGTTGCTGGTGGGCGTTGCCTTGATGCTGGCGCGGGGCTTTGCCCACTGAGTGTTGAGCTTATGAGCGGTAGTGGCGATCTGCCGTTGCCCTGATAGACTCCAGGCATTCCTCCAGGATCTCACCCCACCATGTCAGCTGCAGAAGGCACCGGACTTCCGCTCGCTTCACGGCTGTACAAATCCCGTACCCTCGGGCTGACGCTCGGTTTTGTGTGTGTGGTGTTCGGGATGTATCCCCTGGCCCCCGCTTGGTGGGTGTGGGCCTGGATGGTGATCAACGCCTTTGCCTGGCCGCATATGGCTTTTCAGTTGACGCTGCGCAGCAACAACGCACTGCGCAGCGAGCGGCGCAACCTGTTGTTCGATTCCTTTTGCGGTGGGTTCTGGGTCGGTGCCATGCACTTCAACCCGCTGCCCAGCGTGACCACCTTATCGATGATGACCATGAACAACGTGGCCATCGGCGGTCCGCGCTTCATGCTGGCGGGCTGGGTGGCGCAGGCGCTGGGTATTGGCACTGCGTTGCTGATCTTTGCCCCGGCATTCATCGCCGTCACCTCTCAGGCACAGCTCTACGCTTGCCTGCCGATCCTGATGCTGTACCCGCTGGCGCTGGGCTGGATCTGCTACCGGCAGGCGGTGACCCTGGCGCGACACAAGCGCGAATTGCTCGCCCTGAGTCGCACCGACAGCCTGTCCGGCCTGCTCAACCACGGCGCCTGGAAGGACCACCTGGAAATCGAATTCCAACGCTGCCGCCGAGGTCCAGCGGGTGCCGCCATCGCGTTGATCGACATCGACCACTTCAAGACCATCAACGACACCTACGGTCATGTCACCGGTGATATCGTCCTGCGCCAGCTCAGCAAAGTGCTGCGCCAGAACCTGCGCGCCACCGACCTGGCCGGGCGTTACGGTGGCGACGAATTCTGTGTGATCCTGCCGGACATGCCGCTCAACCGCGCCACCGAAGTGATGGACGCCCTGCGTGACCGTTTCAACGCCCTGGCCTACGCCCAGGACCCGACCTTGCGCGCCAGCTTGAGCATCGGCCTGGCGCCGTATCAACCGACCCATGCCGACTCCACGCAGTGGCTGAACGACGCCGACCAGGCGCTGTACGAAGCCAAGAGCAGCGGGCGCAACCGCGTCAGTTCGGTACAGGGGAGTTGGTTGCGATCGATCTAGTGGGGTAGGGTGTGGCGGCACCTTTCAACAACAACAAGGATCGGTTCATGCTCTTCACTTTCCCCCGCACCCTCCTGGCCGCCACCCTGGCCTTGTCCTTCGCCCTGCCGGCCTACAGCGCCGAACCCCATAAACAGATCCAGGCGCAGTCTGAACAGTACAAGGCCGAAGCCCTGAAACTGCTGGAGCGCCTGGTGAATATCGACTCGGGTTCAGGTTATGAACCGGGCCTGACCCAAGTGCGCGACATTGCGGTTGATGAGCTTAAACAGCTCGGTTTTTCCATTGAACTGGTGCCGGACAAAGCGGCCAACAACAGTCACGTGGTCGCCACCCTCAAGGGCACCGGCAAAGCCAAGATCCTGTTGATGGCCCACATGGACACGGTGTTCAAGGAAGGCTCGGCCGCTGAGCGTCCCTTCCACATCAAGGACGGTCGCGCCTACGGCCCCGGCGTGATGGACGACAAAGGCGGTATCGTCGCTGGCATCTACGCGCTTAAAGTCCTCAAGGACCAGGGCTTCAAGGACTACGCGCAGATCACCTTCCTGCTCGACGCCAGCGAGGAAACCGGCTCCGACGCCGCCTCCGACCTTATCCGCAAAACCGCCAAGGGCCACGACGTGACCCTCAACCTCGAACCCGGCCGCCCCGCCGACGGCCTGGTGGTGTGGCGCAAAGGCAGCGCCACCGCCGTGGTCGAAGTCAAAGGCAAAGCCGCTCACGCCGGCGTGGCCCCGGAACTTGGCCGTAATGCCGCCATGGAGGCCGCGCACCAGATCCTGCAACTGGGCAAGCTGGGGGATGAAGAGAAGAAAACCACCATCAACTTTACAGTGATCAAGGCGGGGGATCGTACCAACGTCATTCCTGACCAGGCCACTGCGAAGGCCGACGTGCGTGCGGCATTGCCGGAAGAGTTTGATCGCATCGAGAAAGACCTGGCGCGAGTCTCAGCGAACAAGCTCATCCCGGAGACCGAAGTGAAGACCAGCTTGCAGCGTGGGTTGCCACCGATGCCGCAGACGCCGGAGTCGGACAAGTTGGTCGCGATTGCCCAGGGGATTTATGCGGAGTTGGGTAAGACGCTGACCATTGAAGGCAGCGGCGGGGCGGCGGATGCGAGTCTGTCGGCTGGGGTGGGCACGCCGACGTTGGATGGGTTTGGGATTGTTGGCGGGAATATTCATACGCCGGAGGAATATGCGGAGGTGGAGAGTGTGGTGCCGCGGGTTTATTTGCTTAGTCGGATGATTATGGAGTTGTCGAAGCGGTGATTTTCCGCTGATTGATATCCTTTTGTAGTGAGCAGGCTTGCCCTGCGCTGGGCTGCGCAGCAGCCCTAAAACAGGCGATGTCGATTTACCTGTAAACCCCATTGCCTGGAGTGGGGCCGCTGCGCGGCCCAGCGCGAGCAAGCTCGCTCACCACAAGGGAGGATGCCGCGTCCTTGGGCGTCGTTTATAGGTCTTCAATTTTTATTTGAGGGGGCCGTTTTTAGGATTGATACAACATGCCTCAACCACGTTATTCCGTCGGGCCATTCGCTGCGATAATAATAGTAGCAACCGATATCGCTGAATAAGTAATCTTCAAGCTCTTGCTCTGTCTTTCCGCTGCTAATTAGCTTGTCTAGTTCGGCTTGCACTTCCAATAGCGTATCTTCAGATGATTCGGAGATGAAGAACTCAATAACATCATCCGCTTTTTCATGGTCATCAACCCAGTCTTGATTGAAGTAACCAGCAAAAAACTGCTGTAGTTCGGGGTAGTCTTGATTCATGGGTTTGGAAATCCAGTATGAATTCGGTAGCCAGTATGCATGTTATGGTCTCTGCGGATTATCAGTTGAATTTCCTTTCCCGAAACCGCTGTTGTGCTGTTCCTTTTAAAGCTCGTGCCAACAGGATATTCGGTTTTTTGAGTAATGACGGTTTGATTTTTTGTTCCTTTCAGAAACTTGTCGATTTTTGCTTTGTTTTTATCCAGCACTGTCGATACTTCTTGCTCTGCTGTTGCTCGGTCGTAAAAAGTAGAGGCGGCTGGGATGTGTGGTTCTTGCTTCAAACGGTCCAATAATTGTTTGTCGCTTCTACCGATGTGTTTTTTCATTAGATGCCCACCTGCTTTCTCGTGTGCAGCTAATCCTCCTCCTGGAACTATTACGCTATAGGGGCCTTCAGGGCAGTTGGTTTTTTTACAACTCAAACCCAGCGGGTCCACCCAACCTGTTGGATTGGACACGTATTGGTAAGCATTGATCCCACCCGCCAGCTTCACCGGGTCCGGTGTCAGATAGCGACCAATATCCGGATTGTAGTAGCGATGACGGTTGTAGTGCAGCCCGCTTTCTGGGTCGAAGTATTGGCCCTGAAAACGTAGCGGGTTGTCGATTTTGTTGATGTCGAGACGGCTGATTTCGCCATAAGAACGGTAGTGCGCAGACCAGACGATTTCGCCGTTGGTATCGGTGAGTTCCTGTGGGGTGCCGAGGTGGTCGAGTTGGTAGTGGTAGGGTTTGGTTTCCTTTGGACCAAAGCCTTCCAGCAGCGCCAATGGCCGGAAGCTGTCAGGCTCGTAGAGATAGCTGCGGTGGCACTCCGTCTGGTGTTCGGCGATGAGTCTGTCGCCTTGCCAGAAGAACTCGGTAGTTACGCCATCCACGGTCTTGCTGATGCGCCGCCCAAACGGATCGTAGCGATAGCTGGCAGTCTGGCCGTTGGGCTTTTTAATCCCGATCAGCCGGTGCTGGCAGTCATAGCGGTATTTGGTGACGAGTTGATGGCCTTTGCCACGCCGTTCGCGAATGAGGTTGCCGAAGGCGTCGTAGTCGTAGTGGTGGTCGCCTTGGATCATCAGCCGGTTGCCCGCCACGATGTCGGGGCCGGGGCGGTCTTGCATGAGCAGGTTGCCAGCCGGATCGTGTGCGAAGTGCTCTTGCTCGCCTTGGGAGTGGTCGGCGCGGGTGAGGCGGCTGAGCGGGTCGTAGTGGTAGTAGTGCTCGCCTTTGCGGGTGTCGTGCAGGCGGATGAGGTTGCCGGATTTGTCGTAGTCGTAGTGGCGTTGGTAAAGGGTATGTTGCTGTTGGGTGACGGCGTGGGCGTGCAGGCGTTGCTGGTCGTCGTAGTGGTAGTGACTGATCAGTTGGCCTTGTTGGCGTTGGTGTTCCTGGCCGGCTTTGAACAGGTGGGAGGTAAGGGTTTCACCGTTCAGTTCTACGGTGGCGAGATGGCCGCCTTTGTCGTGGTTGAACACCACCCGGTTGTTGTCCGGCAGACGTAGGTTTTGAAGCTGACCGCAGGCGTCGTAGCCATAGCGCAGCGAGCCCCAGCCCTGGTGTTCGGCGGTGAGACGGTTTTGGCTGTCGTACTCGTAGGCCAACGCCCAGTGGCCATCTTCGACGCTTAAGAGATTGCCCTGACGGTCGTAGGTGTAATCGATCAGGTTGCCGTCGGGCAGGGTTTTTCTTACGAGGCGTCCGGCATGGTCGCGCTCATAACGTGTAACCAGTTGACTACCGTCATCGCCGTGTTCGGTCTTTTCCTGAAGGTTGCCGTTGAGGTCGTAGATGTAAGCCGTGCGCTGCCCATCAAACCCGGTTTCCTGTTGGATCAGGCCATTGGCGTGATACTGGAGCCGGTAGGTTTCTCCGACTTCGTTTTCGATCTCGGTGAGCAACAACCTGACATTGTCGTAACGGTATTTGACCTGAGTGCCATCAGCATTGATGCGACGGCTGATCAGGTGCAGGCCGTCGGCGTATTCGTAGCGGGTGACGTGGCCGAGCTCATCCCGTTCGGAAGTGATTTTTCCGTAAGCGTTGTAGGTATATTTACGCGTATCACCGCTCGGCAAGACGATTTGGACTAATCGTCCTACGTGGTTCCACTCAAATTGCGTGAGCGCGCCGTGCTCATCTTCCTGGCTGATTTTTCGTCCGCGATTGTCATAGCGATAACGCTTGATTCCGCCATTCGGCAGCTGCTCTTCAAGCAACTGCCCGCGCTCATTCCAGACCAGCCGATGACAGCTGTGATCCGGCAGCCAAACCTGCGTCAGTTGCCCATATTTGTTGTAGCTGTAGTCCGTGAAGTTGCCGTCAGGATCGGTCCTACGCGTAACGTCGCCCTGGTCATTACGCTCATATTTCCAAACCGTTTCACCACGCCGCACAACCCGTACGAATCCATCGTCATGCTCGTAGGTCGTCGGCTCATCATTCCCAGGAAACAACGCCACCAAGCGCCCGGCTTCGTCGTACTGATACGCCGTGATCGCCCCCAGCGGATCCTGCTCAACCGTCAGCCGCCCTTTCTCATCGTAGGATTTGAAGTGCTCAGCGCCGTCAGGATCCACCCGCCGCACCAGCCGCGCTCGCTGGTCATGCACATAGACTTCCTGACTGCCATCAGCGTTAAACACCGTGACCTGGCCGTTATCGTCCCAGGCATACCGCGTATCCATCTGCGAGAAACTGGCCCAATGGCGGACACATCGCGCGGCCTTACCAGGCCGTTCCCACGCCCAAAAGAAACTCGCCCCACCGGCCAAACTGCGCTCAAGAATGACGTGCTGCTCGTCGTACCGATAAACCTCACTTTCGCCTACGGCATTGGTCGCAGAAACCAGTCGTCCAAAATTGTCATAGCCGTAGGAAACAACGTTCTGCTCCGTCACCCAGACAAACGGACCGTCATCCACGGCCCGCTCAATCTGGTAGTCCACCGCCACAATGCGGCCCGACGCATAGCGCAAGAACAGCGAGCGCCCGACGCCGTTATCCAGCCGCTCAATCTGTCCCAGGTAATTACGGAAAATGCGCAACCGGTTGTCATACGCATCGCTGATCGCCGTCAGCACACCGTCGCGAAAGTGGTAGAAACGTAACCCTTGAGACAGGACTAACTCATCGGGCAACGACCCCAAGTAGATCGCGGCTTCCGCCAGGCTGTTGGTAATCGCCGGCCGAGAAACCGTGGGCAAGGGCAGGGTCGTCGACCGATTCTCATGATCGGTCCACACCACCGAATCACCGGACACACTCAGCCGATGCGCCAGCGAGTGACTCCAGCCAAACCCCAACCCGCCATCCACTTCCACCGCACTGGTGCGGTACAACCGCGTCCACTCAAACGGCAAGATCCCGTCCAGCGTCCCATCGGTCAGCGTCAGCAGTTCCTCGCCCGTGACCATCGACACCGGACAGCCGTTGGTGACGGTCTTGTCCGAAGATGCCGCCGCATCCCCAGCCGGATTTCGAGCAGAAACAGGCACATCATCCACAGGCTCCGCCTGCTTCAGCACTGCATTCTGCCGCGCCTTCCAGCGCATCTGCAGCCTGCCTTGCTTCAACCCACCCACCACACCGCGAACCGCGACCGCCTTGTAGCGATCCACGGCCTGCATGAACTTTGTCAGAATTCCCAAAAGCCCCCTGACAAAACCCACCGCCGCCTCAAGAATCTGCCCCCCATACTTGACCAACCGCAGGCTCAAATACGCCACACCCGCCGCCGGTAATGCGATGGTCAACACCACGCCAATCACCAGATCAATCAGCAACGACACCACAAACCCAGCCGCCATCTCAGCTATTTCACCGGGCGGCAATGCGTCCAGCCAGATCATTGCCGTGCGCAGCATCAGGAACAGCGCCGCCTCATCACTGGCCAGCAACATCGCCTGTTCCATGACTTTGGGCGCATCGGTGGCGAGCTGCGCCAATTTGGCCGCTTCTGCGCCCAGCTGTTCGACATACTTCAATGGGTCATCAAGAATCGCCTGTACGAGCTTGATGCTGTCCCACACATCGCGAATCGCCGCCCAACTGCCCGCCAGTACGCCGCTGCCAATCGCGCTGGCGGTGGACTGCTCCCAGTGCGGTTTAAAACCCGACCACTCAGACCGAAGCCACTGCTCCAGATCCCCGGTCAGCCCTGCGTAAGACGCAAACAACGCGTCCACTTGCTCAGTAGAAACGCCCCCTTGCACCCGCACTTGATAGCGCCCGCCCGCCGCGCAGTGGTGCGAGCCTTTGCCTTGTTCATCCAGCATGATCACGGTGGAACTGCCGTCATCCAGCCCGATCACCTCCACCGGGATGTTGCCAATCGGCACGTCATACACCGACTCGAACAGGCTCTCGATCTTCAGCTCGCCGCCCACCGCGCACTGGGCCACGGTCGAGGAGTCGGTATCCGCAATACTCACCGCCCGCTGCGAATCCCCCACCCGCAACACCCGATCCATCCCCAGCAGCGACGGCATATCCAGCCCATGGCTCACCGAATTCAGCGCACGCGAATACCACGCGTCCATCTGCTGGCGATAAAGCACCAGGCTCTGATGGAAGCCATCCAGCTCAAATTCAATCAGGGCAATGTGGGAAGGGTGGGTCATCGGCGCCGATTCCCCACAGATGACGCGCAAAAAGGCAAAGCACTAAAAAGAAAATCCATCCGCAATCCCTCGCACTGTCTATTCAGGCGAGGGACTTTGCGGACCTTTTCAGGGGAGGGGAGTAGCGCTTATCCGGCAGTCACGTGGGAAGTTTCGACAATTCTCGTCTTCTCCCGCCCCAGCACCAGACTGCACAGCGCCGGCAAGAACAACAGCGTCAACAGCGTGCCCACCAACACCCCGCCAATCAGCACATAGGCCAGGGACGACCAGAACACTGATAACGTCAGCGGAATAAACGCCAGCGCCGCCGCCAGCGCGGTCAATATCACCGGCCTTGCACGCCGCACCGTGGCTTCGACGATGGCCTCTCGAATCGCCATGCCGTGCTCCTGGTTCTGGCGGATCTGGTCGGTAAAGATCAGCGTGTTGCGCATCAGGATCCCGCCAATCCCGATCAAGCCCAGGATCGCATTGAAGCCGAACGGCTGGTTGAACAGCAGCAAGGTCGGCACCGCGCCAATCAACCCCAGCGGCGCCGTGGCGAAGACCATGAACATCACGCCGAACGAGCGCACCTGGAACATGATCACCGTGAGGGTCAGCAGGATCATGATCGGGAACAGCGCGGCCAGGGCGACGTTAGCCTTGGCGCTTTCTTCCACCGGGCCGCCGATGTCGATCTGGTAACCGGCGGGCAGCTTGGCGATCAGCGGTTGCAGGTCTTTGTACACGGCCATTTCCACGTCGGGCGGTTGTACGCCGTCGATGATATCTGCGCGCACTTCCACGGTGGTCGCGCGGTTGCGGCGCTTGAGGATCGGTTCTTCCATCACCGCCTGGAAATGCCCGACCTGGGCCAATGGCACTGAAGTACCGGCGCTGTTGGTCAGGGTCATGTTGTTGAGGTTGCCGAGGTCTTCGCGTTGGCTGCCCTGGGCGCGGGCGACCACTGAGACGGTGCGGTTGCCTTCACGCACTTCGGTGATCGGATTGCCGCTGAGCAAGGCATTGAGCTGGGACTTGACCTCGTTGGGGGTGAAACCCAGCAGGCGCAGGCGGTTTTGATCCAGCACCAGGCGATAACCGCTGGTGCGCTCGCCCCAATCGAGGAAGGCGTCCTTGGTCAGCTTGTTGGCGGCGACGACTTTGCGCACCTCTTCGGAGACGCCGCGCAGCACATCCACATTGGGGCCGGACACACGGAACACGACCGGGAACGGAACAGGCGGGCCGAACAGCAACTGCGTCACACGCACCCGCGCGGCAGGAAACTCACCGGCCGCAATGCGTTCACGCATGCGCAGTTTCAACGCGTCGCGAGCGTGGGAGTCCGGGGTTTGCACGATCAGCTTGGCAAATGCCGGGTCCGGCAGTTCGGGGTTCAGCGACAGGAAGAAGCGCGGTGCGCCGCCGCCCACGTAGGTGTCGACCAGGGTGGTTTGCGGCTCTTGCAGCAGGGCTTTTTCCAGCTGCGCGGCCACCGCTTCGGTGCTTTTGAAGGCACTGCCGGGCGGCATGTACACCTCAAGAATCAACTCGGAGCGGTCGGAGTTGGGGAAGAACTGCTTCTTCACCACGCCCATGCCCAGCACGCACAGCACAAACGCCGCCACTACCAGGCCGGTGACCAGCCAGCGCCCACGCACGCAGGCTTCGACCACGCTGCGCAGTTTCTGGTAGTAACGCCCGGCATAGATTGCATCATGGCCGCCCGGCACAGGCTTGATCTGCGGCAGCAGTTTCACGCCCAGGTAAGGCGTGAACACCACGGCCACCAGCCAGGACGAGATCAGCGCAAACCCGACGATCCAGAAGATATTGCCGGCATATTCCCCGGCACCGGAACGGGCAAACCCCACCGGCAGAAAGCCGATGATGGTGACCAGCGTGCCGGTCAGCATCGGCGCTGCCGTGGAACTCCAGGCAAAGGTGGCGGCGTGGATCCGGTCGAAACCTTCCTCAAGCTTCACCACCATCATTTCAATGGCGATGATCGCGTCATCCACCAGCAAACCCAGGGAAATGATCAGCGCGCCGAGGGTGATGCGGTCGAATTCACGCCCGGTCAGCAGCATGATCACAAACACCACCGACAAGGTCAGCGGCACCGCTGCCGCCACCACCAGGCCCACACGGAAACCCAGGGCCAACAGGCTGATCACCATCACCACCGCGAGGGCGACGAAGAATTTCAACATGAACTCGTTCACCGCCAGGCTGATGTTTTTCGCCTGGTCGGAAACCTTGGCGAAGTTCACCCCCAGCGGCAGGTCGGCCTGGATCCTGGCTTCCTCGGCCTTGAGGCTCTTGTCCAGTTCGAGGCCGTTCCAGTGCTTCTCCATGATTACGCCCAGCATCAGCGCCGGGTCGCCCTGATGGCGGATGCGGTAGCTGGGCGGGTCTTCATAGCCACGGCTGACGGTGGCCACATCGGCGATGCGCAACACGCGGCCATTGACTTCCAGCGGCACGTTTTCGATCAGCGACAGGCTGTCGAACGCACCGTCGATCCGGATGTAGGCGCGGGCCCCGGCGGTCTCGACGAAGCCCGACGGCGCCACGGCGTTTTGTGCGGCCAATGCAGAAAATATCTGATCCGGCTTGATGCCCAGGGTTGCCAGGCGCTCGTAGGAAAACTCCACGAACACCCGCTGCGCCTGCTCGCCAAGGATATTGACCTTCTTCACCCCCGGCAGGTTGAGCAAGCCCTGGCGCAGGTCTTCGGCCATCTGCACCTGTTGCCGATGGGGCAGGTGTTCAGCTTCCAGGGCGTACAGCGCGAAGTACACATCGGAATATTCATCGTTGAAGAATGGTCCGATCACGCCCTTGGGCAGCTTCGCGGCTTCATCACTGAGCTTTTTGCGGGTCTGGTAGAACAGGTCCTGGATTTCGCTGGGGCGTGTGGACTCCTTGTAGGTCATGCGCATCGACACGAAACCCGGCTGGGCGATGGTCTCGACACGGTCGTAGTAGTCCAATTCCTGCAAGCGTTTTTCCAGGCGGTCGGCCACCTGTTCCTGCATTTCCTGGGCGGTGGCGCCGGGCCAGGCGGCGGTGATGGTCATCACTTTGACGGTGAAAGACGGGTCTTCGGCGCGACCCAGCTTGCCGAACGAGAAGATCCCTGCCGCCAGGATCGCGATGATCAGGAACAGCGTGACCGCGCGATGCTTGACCGCCAGTTCCGAGAGGTTGATACCGCGCATGCTCAGTTGTCCTGTTTGCGGTTAAGGGCCAGTACTTGCGCGGGCAGCAGGCGCACGGCGTCACCGCTGTGCAACAGGTGTGCGCCGAGGGCAACGATGATCTGGCCGGGGGCAACACCACTGTTGAGCAGCGCGTCTTCCTGGCCGAGGCTGGCGACGTTCACCGGGGCGAAACTGACTTTGTCGTCCGCGCCGATCAGCCACACGCCGGTGCCTTGTCCCGAGTCCTGCAGTGCGCCAATAGGCACGCGGGTTTGCTGGGCCTGGCCGTTGCCTTGCAGGCGTACGGTGATGGTGGAACCGAGGGCGAAACGGTCAACGGCACCGTGCAGCACGTAGCGGGCGCGGTAGGTGCGGGTGGTCGGGTCGGCGCTGGCAGAGAGTTCGCGCAACGTGGCGGTCACCGCCTGGTCCGGGGCGCCGAAGGGGAAGGCCAGGGCTTTTTGTGAGGCTTGGTCGCGCTGGTTTTCTGGCAGGTTGACGATAGCCTCGCGGGCGCCGTCATGGGCCAGGCGCGCAACAATCTGCCCTTCGGCGACCACTTGGCCGCGATCCACACGCACGTCGGTGATGATGCCGTCGCCATCGGCCTTGAGCACGGAGTAGGTGCGACGGTTTTCGATCTGGCTGGCGTCGGATTGCGCCGAGGCCAGTTCGGCCTCGGCCACCCGCAGGTTGGTCGCGGACTGGTCGAAGATCTGCCGCGACACGGCGCCGGTGTTGGCCAGGCGCTGGTAGCGGTTTTCGTCGTCACGGCGCTGGCGCAGTTGCGCCTGGGCGGCGTTGACGCGGTTCTTCGCCGAGCGCAGGGCCAGTTCGAAGTCGCCGATGTCCAGCACCAGCAGCGTGTCGCCACGGGAAACATGCTGGCCGGGGTCGACCTTGCGTTCGATGACCTTGCCGCTGACCCGGAAACCCAGGTCGCTTTCGGTACGTGCTGCAACCACGCCGGTATAGGCGCTTTGCTGAGTGCCGGCAGCTTCGACTTTGGCGGCGAGGACCGGGCGTGGCTGAGGCACTTCGGCGGCGGTGTCGGCCTTGCTGTTGCAACCGTTGAGGACGATCAACAGGGCCAGGGGCGTGAGAAGACGCAAGGGAAGAGGGTGCATGGCGGGCTCCGGGGGGTAACCATTGGGCAAAAAATTATGGACATAATTTTTTACGCATATTATGGTCGAAATATAAATTAATCCAGCCCCCCGGATACCCCCCATGAAAAACGTCCCGGTCCCCTCGCGACGCCTGTTGTTTTTACTGGTGGCCCT
>NZ_JACARN010000020.1:0-118540 GCF_013386605.1 Pseudomonas sp. IPO3749
ACCTTGAAAAACGCCGGTTGGATGGGCTAGTAATACGCACCATGACATCCCTGTATCGCGAGAAATTTCCAGAAATGGGCGCCCGTTTGATCAGCCTAGGTGACAAATACGGAGCCTGCTAATAGCGTAAAGCTACCACTAATAGCAAATAGCCCGCTATTGGCAATATTAAGCAATCCGACGATCGTCCACACCGATTCAGCGGGTACCCACCACGCTAGCAAAGTCCGCCAGGTGGAGCGGGGCGGGAGGCAAATTCGGTGAGTGCCGGCACCCAATTTTGGACGCGAATCGAGTCTGATGAGCTTGACCTGTAAACCCAGAAAATGACTTGTTAAGCTAGATGGTTTACACGTCATTTTTTTGGTTTACACCCTCCTCAGGCTGGTGTGTGCACGCCCTGAATCAAGCCGTCGTGATCAGCGAGTAACGCGCGAAAAGTGTGCGATAGAATCCGATGAGCACCTCCTCGACATTGGGCTGCTGAAGCTCATGAACACCAAAGCGGTACACCTCATAACCTACCAGTCTCAGAGCCCTGTCAGCGGCCATCATTTCGGCGTAGAGGCGGGGGCTTGAGCGTCCATCAGGGTCAGAATAATGGTGTTTGCCATCAACCTCGACGACAACCCGCACCCCGCCCGGAAGCAGCAGAAGGAAGTCCATGCGTGACCTCAGCAAGGCCTCCTTGCCGCGCCGTGAGACCGTCTGCGGATCCCAGTGAAACCAGACCTCGGGCAGCAAGACCGGAAGCTCAGGAGTAGCTGTAGTGAAGGCTTTGAAGAA
Organism: Pseudomonas sp. IPO3749; assembly: GCF_013386605.1. NCBI lineage: Bacteria > Pseudomonadati > Pseudomonadota > Gammaproteobacteria > Pseudomonadales > Pseudomonadaceae > Pseudomonas > Pseudomonas sp. IPO3749. The sequence continues at coordinate 787 of NZ_JACARN010000020.1, forward strand.
GCATTCAAAAGCGAGCCGCTGAGGGGGAGATGATTTCGGCAGGCAAGCTTTCAGGCGGTGATACAGGCGATTTTTGGCCTGGCCTTCATCGATGCCATAGGTCTGGGAATACCAAGTCTGCAGATCGCGCCATAGGAGCCCGGAGCTCCCGATAGGGCGGTCATAAATCAGGACATCCTCGATGCCGGTGACGACTTCGATATCATTGTCCAGCGCATTGCCCAGGCGCAGGTCGGGCTTCGTGGTAGAAGCGAAGATGAGGTTCTTGGGAGATGACTGCTTGCCCGATCCCACGTAGGCCAAGGAGGCCGTCAGGAACGCATCCTCTCCCATTCCTACGACAAAGTGGACTCCACATGCTTTGAGGATATCGTTGACGATCCCGATAAATTTTCGCTGAGCGGGTTCGCTGGGCAGCACTCGTGACGAAGCCAGGGCTTCGACGAATCGGCCTAACCGGGCGTGCGATGATTGAAATGCACCGAGCTTGTCGAAGAGCATCACCGCATCCCAATCGGGATTTTCGATGTAGTGACGCACAATTTCCTGACGGAGGGTTGGGGCTGGTCGGAGCAAGTCTGCGAACGAAATTGTGTCGATTCGCCAGAACTCGCTGAGTACCTGTTCGAACGCAGCCCTGTCCATGTACAGGTCGATGGTATTGAGCTTTTCTGCCAGCTCTCGACGGTAGCGACCAGGGATCAAAGGTGCTGTCCCATCGTCCCATACCAGCTCTTGCAGTTGATCCCGTTCATGAACATCAAAGCCAATCAGCTCCAAGGCTTTCTGAGCAGCAGCCACCCGTTGAGCATCACTGGAAGCGTCAACTGCTTTCTGAAGATGCTCTCTTTTGGAGCTGTAGTCAGTGCAATCTTCGAGCCCCAAAGAAGATAGCAACTCAGGGATCCGCGCATCCGTATAGTGCGGCTTCTGATTCCCTAGGATCTCCCTGAAGGTTTCTCGCAGACTATCGAGGTTTTGTTGGGTGCGAGGCATGCGTTAAGCTTCGTAATGTTGGCGTCCTGGTAATGCTAACACTCGCAGACGACGCGTTGAGCCAGGCTTGCTTGCCATGTACCCCTCTACATCGGTAGCAGGCACGGAGTGTTCGGACGAATTTATTTGCAACCCCTGGAATGGTTTTTTTCCGCATGGTTGTGCTGCTGGTCGTCAGACTTTGGCGATCTGGGATTTCAAGGCCAGCGTCAGGGTGAGGCGCCGATTAGTGAATGTCTTAAAAAAACCCTCCTTGGTGGCCTTTGTCTGGGTCGGGGTAGGGGCTTTCCACAGACCGAAGATAATGACCTCGTCGTTCTCGCTTAGCCCATCAAACCAGCTTGCCTTGGCCGCCCACACACCCACTTCGAGGCTTATACCGTTTGTGGGTTCGTTGGGATCCTGGGTGACCTTTAGTCGTTCGAGGTTCATGACATTGAGCGTTGGATCGTCCTTGACGCCCCGCTTGATTTTACCGACGCGCCCTTGGATGGCGATTGGGTACTGTGTCGAACTCTTGGAGACGGCGTAGTGGGCCTCCATTTGCCGGGCGTGGTCGAAGTAGAACTGGTTCCAGCCAACGGTATTGCCTGCAAACACTAGTTCCAGGTGCTCCTCGATGTCAGCGTCTTCGTCGCACATCGCGCGCAATCTGAGGACGCGCTGTGCGGTATTGATATAGGAAGACAGCCGGTTGGATGATGGTGTGTAGGTTCTGGAGGCAGTAGGGGGTCTCTCGCCACCGTCATCTTCCTTGAGCCGCCTAGCAGTTGCTTTCAATTCTTCTGTCACCGCGACCAGGCGCATGCGGAAGCGGTTTTTCTGGACGCTTTCGACCAGGCCGTCGGAGATGCTGGCGAGCTCAACAATTTGCTTATCAACGCCGAAGCGACAGTTAGGGCCATGCACTCCATTCGCTTGCAGGCGGAAGAAGGCACGAACCTTAGAGGGGTTGTCGTAGCAGTCCCGAGTGAAGGAATTGACATGAATTACTGTGGCGTCGCACCGTTCACAGTTCAGAGGAGCTGTACCCATGCCCTTGGCATAGGTGTCTGCAGCCCATTTGACGCCTTTTTTGTCAAAGGCATGGGTCATCTTGATACCGGCCATACAAATCCTTATGCGCATACCGCTGCCTGGCTGCGGCAGCGTAGTGAGTCGGTTATAGCAATAAGTCGAGATTCATCTCTACATTTTCGAGGCTAACTGTCCGTGCTTTTTACTGATCGGCACCGCTGAGTGTACGAGTTTCGTCACTCAAAGCCTTTTGGATCCCTCAGGAACTCTTCGGCGATGTGCAGTGCGCTGATGTGCTGTGCATGGACGATGGTATTGCCGCATGAGCAATCTGTGGACTTCTCTTCCCGTGTCCATACTCCGTTTGCCTGCCTCCGATATGTCCAGCCCGTGATGAAGCCAGCGCCGGTTAGACGGAGTCCTGGGTGTTTGACGGTGAGTTCACAAACCTCGAATAGGTCGGGCCCGCGAGGTATGACACCGACGCCCTTCTGGTAGAGCGTCAGGTGATCGAGGGTTGGGTGCTTGATCAGCGTGTCTGCTTCGAAAGCTACCGTGCCATTTTCGTTGATTAGCTTCTCGATCTTAGGGAAGCGAAGGGGCTTATTCGGGTCGGCTGAGCCATATAGCACCATGTCCGGAGTTTCGACGAAAATTCCGCTGTGAGGATTACCATCAATTGAGTCTTGGGTATCCAGAATCTTCGCACCACGATAGAACGCCGTTTGGGCTCCTGCGATTTTTACAACGCTTGGATGGTATTCCGGGAGCTCTAGTGTTCGCTTGAACGCAGGCAGATTTTTGAGGCTTGCTTCAGATTTGATCTCCTCCCACGGCAAGCCTAGCAGTGATCTCAAGATCGGATCTTCGGCGGGGGAGGGAAAGAGCGTGTTTGTGTCGGTTAAACCACGGGCAGTGGCATATGCCTGCAAAACATCGCTCGGGACAGTGATTTGTGCGAGAAAGCAATTCTGTGGGATCGGATTGTGCAGAGGGCCGAGAAGCCAAGCTGACTGAGCCACAGTTCGGGGCCTATAGCCCTCAACGGTCAACATAGCCAAGTTGACCAGGCCTACATTATTAGCGGCGTGCTTATCGAGTACATACAGATGGCCAGTGCCGATCATAGGTGCATACCGGGCCATGCGCTTTCTGACCATCACCGCCCGCTCGTCACAGTCCTCGCAGAGCTCCAGAGTAATCGCTTCAGTGTATTTGTGGCTGGCAAACCAGGCAGCTACAGCTGGGCTAGAGGTGCAGTCCACGTAAAACGAACGCCATCCGTAGTGCTGAAGGAGGGCCTGTTGAAAGCCAAAGTCTGCTCGATGTTGAGCGATATATGCATCCAACACGCTTTGGGAGTAGCGGCACCATTTGAGCATTTCGCTCGGTATACAACCCTTTCTATCGAAGGACGTCCCGATTGAGGGGGCTCCTGCCTCACCGTAATGAGAGGTCTGGCCACGAAACAAAACATCCTCACCGAAGCTCACGATGATCTGGTTTAACTCGTCGACGTTATTTGCTTCATATTGCCTCATGCTGCCTCCCCGCGATCGCATACGCTTTCGTGACTTCCTGTGTTCCACAGATTCGCTGCAACGAGCAGCGCAAGCTGAGACGCATTCTTGCATAGCCATGGTGTTGCTGAGGAGCTACTCCAGGCCGTGCGGATTGAGGCCGGTAATATCAGGTTATGCCTTGGGATGCTCTCTCAGTTGCCGGTTTGATATCGTGCCGAGGTTCGATCCCAGGTAGCCTGTCCAGAAGGAATCAGTCATGTTGATGTTTAGGAAATATAGCCCGAGGTTCGCCAGTGAGGGAGAAATTGCTGCGCAGCGCTATGCCGACAAGCTGGTGTGGCCGGGTCGTGTGATTTCCTTGCTACTCGCGTTTCCTCTAACGCAGTGGCTTGCAGCGATCCTCGGAATCGTTATGGGGCTGATCGTGTACGCGGTAGGGGGAGACTTTCGGAAGCATGAGAAAACCCTTGCCGGGCAAACCGCTTTCTGGCGTCGGCTCTGGCTGATGAAAGGTGGTGCAACGTTCTTGGGTTGTACCGTCGTTGCTGCCGGCGTGGCGCTGGGACAGACAGATTGGCTGGGCAAGGCCCATGCGTTTCATGAGGTCGCCCAATCAGCAATAACATTCGTGACCCTTACCGAAGCGTTGTTTAAGTAAGCAACCAGCGAGAGGTCAGTCACTACGACCTCTCATGCCAGCTCCAGGGAAGCGCTTTTTTCCTGACGATCATATTCAGATTGGCACGATGATTCGGCTACGGGCAACGCACACGTTGTCTTTCACCGCATAGCATTCCACGTAATGGTCGCCTTGGAAGGTTGAGTGCTCGGTGATTTGATGGTGGCCGCTGTCAATCCGAATTTCCCCGCGAATCATGTCCCGCTCAATGGCCTGTGGGCCGAGATTCTTCACCTTCCAGTAGATCTTATAAGGTGGCGGCACATCGATCTCGGCGACCCAGAATGTCAGCTCACGCTGCTTCGGAATCCGGTAGGTCATGACGCGAGACATGAGGTTGCGAAGCCGGTCGCCCTCGTTCTTGACCGAGCAATCGATACGAAGGGTGTACTGGATGTCCAGGCTGAATTTCCGGCCAATGAACTCTTCGCCATTTTTGACGCGGTTTTCCGCTAATGCCTGCTGCTTTTCCTGCTCTACGTACTCTGGGAAATGCTCGCCAAAGACCGTACTCCATCGCTCATGGGCTACCCCAGCATCGTCCAGAGCCTCCTGCAAGCGTCTCAGCGCCTTCTTGGCTTTAGGGTGGAAGCTACCAGACTTCACGACGATCGAGCCGCTTCCGGGAGCACGCCATTGCTCCTTGTCCTCGTCGATATCCACCAGGTATGCGAAGAAGTCCCGAGTCATTTCGCCGTAGGCAGAATAGGACTTGGCGTCGTAGTCCGTGGTGCTCTTGAGGAATTGGTAGCACAGGGTGTCGATCATCATCCCTTTTAGGGGCACGCCATGGTCATTCTTCCAGGCCCGCAACATTTTGCAGAGGCGCTTCAGGTTATGGTTTTTGGCCTGGTTTAGCTCATTGATCTCATCAATTTCAGCGACCGGGTTGCAGCTTTTCCAGCTACTTCCATCATTCGCATCCGGATAGGTGTAACTGCCATCTTCATGCTCGAACGCAGGTAGCACTTCAACTACGTAGTCCGTGAAGTTTATCGACACCACCTGCTGCTGAGCCCTGACCTCATGGTTCGGGAAGCGCTCCTTCAGGGCTAGACGTATCTCACCGAGCAGTGACGATTGCTTGTTGTTCTCGTAGCGCTGGAAGCGATCGTACACCGACCACGGCAGCACGAACGCCATGTCCAGATCACTCACTCCATGAACTGCGGTATGTCGACCATACGATCCGACCTGGCGGCAGTGCAGGGTCTCTGAGGTGCTGTCGTAGTATTTTCCGTTGAGCTTCTCAGTGATCTGCCGGTAGCTTTTGGAGATCTCGTCAGCATTTTTAACTGCCAGGTTTCTGCGTAACTGCTCGAAAAGCTCTTTACTCATGGGCGCAGACTTCCTTCAGCGAGAGGAGAAGCTCCGGATGCGTGACAAGCCATGACCAGCCGGCAAGAGCGATCAGCATCACTACAATGAGGGCATATACGGAAAACGGGATCTTGTCCCTGAAGAGCCTAAATTCACGGTGCTCAGCGATCCAGTCGATCTGGTGATCCCAGAAGAACTTTTTGTGAGCTAGCCAGCCCGAAAACAGAATGTGCTTCCTCTGACAGGCCGACCGGAACTCAGTGGTGATTTGATCTAGTTCGGCTTGATCGACGGCAGTGAACTGCAGGTTGGCTTTGCAGCGAGCCGACATGCCCTTCAGCTGATCAAGCAATTGAGTCAGCTTGTTTCCAGTCTGAAAATATTGCTCTTTGGTATCGGCGTAATAGGTGACGTAGAGGCTACAGATGCCGATAACCGTGATTAGGGCAGAGACATGCTTTGCTGCCAAGAGATCGATGTAGAGCGCTAGCACGCCGATCACCAAGGAGATCAGACCAATCCACCCTGGAGCTTTTTCAACGATGTCGTAGGTGGAGAAGTGAAGTTTGGCAGAGTAGCCGACATCATAGGCCTTCTCGGCGATCATTTTTAGCGCAACCTGCTGATCCATGTAGCTTACCTGCAGTAAGTATCCTGTGAACGACTGCCTACCGCAGATGAACGATAGGCCGACGGCCCTGACGCCCTCAGATTGAGCTGGGCAGCATGGAGACACACTCCAGCGCCAGGCGATCCACCAGGTAGCGGGGTAGATTTTAGCCACTTTATGCCACGTAATAGCCACCACTATAAACATCGACTTTGAGAACGGGCTTGCTTCGGGAGACGCTACGGTATTCAGCGCATTGTAGATTGATGCCTTTTGCCTGTTGGGCTTGACCCGCGCTCCGCATCCACCTCAGTCAAAAGCATTTCGTCCGACATTCCTACTCGTAAAGCCCGAGCCGTTAAGGTCTACAAAAATCCTAATACGGGCGAATTAATCGAAACAAAGGGTGGAAACCACAAAGGTCTGAAGGCTTGGAAAGAGCAGTATGGTGCGGAGACCGTTGACTCCTGGCTGCGCTGAATCTGCTTTCAAATACTGGTGAAGTGAACACCATGGCGAGATGATCAGACAAAGGGAGGGTTAGCCTTCCCTTTGAATTTATCTATATGCAGGAAGCTCCATAAACGCCGAGCAGCCTCCTGCTTTAACTATGCTGGCACTGTTTTAACGATTACCCGTCAATGGAATACCAAACGACCGAGACGCTGAGCAAGCTCACCTCAGGAGTCTGAGTGCCAGTATTGACTCACCGTCGATCGCGAGAGCCCCAGCAGTCGTCGGATCTCGGCTTGAGTCTTGCCCTCCGCCTTCATTCGCAATACTGCCGCTTTGTTTTCCGTATTCGCCGGCTTGCCCTTTGATCTAGAAACCAGCTCACCGTCCTTTATCTGCTGATGAAGAAGCGCCACACCGCCAGCGGCTTTGAACCGATCCAGTTCGCCTTGGGCGACAGCAATGGCATCATCGGGTGACTGGCCGCGCTCAAGCGAAATACACAAGGCCAAGAAAGCGATGAGGTCGAAATCCAGCGCTTCGGCGAGGGAGGAAAGCTTTTCTACCGTGAGCTTGGATTTACCACGCTCGATCGAGCTGAGCGTAGTTCGAAAGGTCGACTCGTTGAGCTCTTCGTAGCTCAGCCCGCGCTGCTGTCGCACTGCCCTAAGCGCAGCACCTATCTCGTTTTTCAGCGTCATGGTCGTCCGAAAAGTCAGGATAGAGCCACACGCTGTTGGTTCTGATAAATAGCGCAGGTTGTGCTTATACGAACTGCTCGGCTATGATGCCTTCGTTCAAGGCATGCTCCGGTGAAATTTTTTGGACGTGCGAGAGACATCGCCGCGTCTCCGGTTGAGAGGAGTGGGGAGATCAATTTACGCTTAAATCGACTTAAGAGAGGCCTATGCGGTTGTACATCCTGTCCGACCTGCACTTGGAGTTTACTGGCTTCCAACCCCCTACATTCGCCCCAGGCAGCCTGGATCTGGTGGTGCTTGCCGGTGACATACATAAGTTGGACAAGGGCGTCCGTTGGGCCAATGAGACATTCAGCTGCGATGTCCTCTATGTGCTAGGCAATCACGAGTTTTACTCAGGCCACTTCGACCGGACAATTGTGAAAGCGCGCGCCGCCGCGCAGAGCCATGTGCATGTGCTCGAAAACGAGACATTCGTAGCGGGTGGGATTCGATTCTTGGGAACAACGGGCTGGACGGATTTCAGTTCCACCGGCGACGTGATTGCTGCGATGTCAGTAGCGCGATCGACGATGACCGACTATCGCACCATACGCACTGGTCAAAACTATCGTCGGCTGCGCCCGGACGATGTGGCCCACAGAAATCACGAGGCGAAGCAATGGCTATCTGCCGAGTTGGACAAGCCGTTCACCGGCAAGACTGTCGTGATCAGCCATCATGCGCCCATTCCTGAAGTCTGCGACAGCGAGCATGAGGGTCATCTGAACGCCTCGTACTGCAACGCATGGCATGCCATGGTCGACCGAGTTGACGCATGGATTTTCGGCCATACGCACCATTCGGTTGATGTTGAGCTCTCCGGGTGCAGGTTGATCAGCAATCAGAGAGGTTATCCGAAGGAAGAGTGCGGTTTCGATCCTCGGAAAATAGTGGATTTTTAATGATGATGGAGCGTGCTGTGGTAACAGCCCAATGAACACAACACTTATATCCGATGTTCCTCTGGAGGTTGAGGCTGCGAAGTCCTACGACTGGGGGGTGATCATCGACGCGTTTCTGATGCACGCTGCCCCCGTGGGCTCTCAGTACACAGGCTCAGTGTACTGTGATCGCTCAGGGGCATCATTAGACGGCATGACCGTGGTAACCCCACGGGTCATTCAAGTCGTGCAGAAACATGGCATGACCCTTCTTCGCAGCATTTCAGGTGCTGACCATTATGTCGTAGTTACGCCGTTCTCAGTGACAGCAATGGAATTCCTGGACGCCTGAAGGATAGGACTGGGTTGAGGGGTAAGGTTGAGCGCAATCTAGAGAGTGACGTTATGAACGAGCCAGTGCCTATGACGGTGCAGTGCCATGGTACTGAAGATGAAACGGGTGATCTTATCGTCGAGCTACCTACAACGGTTCTGAATGCGATGGGGGTCACCCTGGACGACCTACTCAGAATAGAACTCATCGATGGTGAAACTGTGAATCGGTATGCGAGGTTGACCCGTGCTAGAGCCCAGAGCTAGATAAGGCGTAATCATGAATGCCCCAAGAATTGTTGCGACATGCACGTGCTCGCAAACAGGCTGCTGGAGTGCCAGGCATCGTTGCTTCCTGGGCCGATGTGAGCAAATTCTTTCGGTCGCGCAGGGCGTATTTAAGGATCGGAACAAATCGCAACGTTGGCTTAGAAGGCCGGTGTCTGGACTTGGCCATCAGGCACCTTGCACACTGCTCCACACGCCCGCTGGTTACTCAGATGCTCACAATATGCTCATGCGAATTGATCACGGGATCTGCATTTAACGCCGCAGACTTCTCGGAGGGGGGCCATCGGCCTGCGTTGATCCAAGTCGATCACTGTGTTGATCCATAGCGGGCTTCGGCCTTTTTGATGCCCATTTCAGCAAGGCACTCGCTGTATTCAATCAGCGATTGCTGCTTGACCTTGTGATTGAAGTAGTCGACTAGAAAAAACACGGGAAACGGCAGGTCAGGCTCTGGGACATCTCGCGCTAAGCAAATAATGTGAGCCACGCCGTACAGCTTTGCCACCAAGATAATCGCTGCTCGCCCTCCGGGTTGACTAACTATGCTGAGAAAGATCACGTGGTGATGGTCAGGAGCTGCGTCGAGCATCGCTTTCACCGCAACATCCTCGAAGATTTGGCCGTCTACAGGCGGTGTCCCGGTCAGTATTCCGTCCTTAATCTTCCGAAATCCGAAATCGGCTACGTAATCCCGCCCTAGATAATAGGCCAGCAAGTTGATGCCTATTTTCGCAATCACTCGTTCTATCACGCCGACAGTCACTGTCATCCTGACTGATACGATGGGGCCCTCTATGTCCTTCGTAACCTGGGTATCGAATGAAAACTGGTCGACGGCACGGGTAAAAAAATTGAGGGCGCCCTCGACTGTGGCGCTTGAGGTCTTGAGCACGATGCTCCCGTTCAGGTTACGAAAGATCGTAGCAGCAGGGATCAGACTTTTCGTGCGGGTGTCGTCGTAACGTTCCAACCATAAGCATTCCCGAGGAGGCTTACCCTCAAACCTTGACCCACCCTCTTGAGTGTATGTCTCACCTGAGCGAAGCAAGGTGATCGCTTCGTACCGCAGCTCGTGCTCAGGCCCCCGCTTGCGAATGCAGGTAACTTGATCGTTTTGAAGCAGGGTGGAGAGTGACGTGACGAAGCTGCGCAGTTCGCCCGGGCCTGCGGCGGTGGAATCAAATGTCTTGTCACCGGTTATCTTCAGTTGCGGGAGGACTATCGGTTTCGCGTGCTGGCCGAAGTCAATTTCATCCGGATATCCTGATCCATTAGCCATCTGCTTATGTTGGGCCTGTATGCCTGGCGCCGTGGTGTGCTTGCCCCGGTCGCGGCCTTGCGGCTGCATGAAGGCGCGAGCGAAGCCAATGGGGGAGCTGCGCAGTACCTCCCGCTCCAAGTTGCCAAAGACGTCCGTGTTGCAACGCCGGCACACCATATCAACAAGCATGAAGCGACTGTCGTCAGCTCCAAGCCCCGCGCTGATGACATGCTCGTCAGAGAAGGGCCCAGGGCCATCGCAGTAGATGCACAGGGATGAAGAGTCTGTCGATTGAGTGATCAAGGCGGGGCTCCTGCAAGCTGCAAAGGTGAGGGGCTCGATACGTATAGAATCCCAGAACTGCCCAATTTACGTTTAGTCCCGGTGTGCCCCCGCCACCCCTGACGAGGGAGGTCGATCAGGGAGAAGTTATTGTGGCAGCGCTCTGAACTCCGGCGAGCTTTGCGAGGTACCACGTGGGCAGTGGGTGGCGGTGCAGCCTCGCCGAAATCGCTATGAGCACTTCCCAAGGCGTGTTGTGCCACGCGAAATCCTCTGGGACAGCGGCGTGGCTCGGCACTTTCAGCGAGGCTTCGACTTCTTCTGCCGGCGTCTGTCTGAAGTCAGTCACGCTGCGCGACACACCAATGGCGTTCACATAGGCCCCGGAGCTCGTCAGCGTCTGCAGTGCCTTTTGAGGGAACCACCGCTCCTTGGTCACTCGCTCCAGCTTCGGAACAATCATCGTAGATAGTTGATCAAGACCTTCTTGATCCCTCAACAGGGCGGCCATGGTTCCCAGCAGTGGCACCAAGGTCGAGGTTTTGAAGAATTCTTCTCTCCGGGGTTCCTTCCCATAGTGCAACGCCATGGCATCTTCGAGATCATCGGTATCCACCGGCATGACCCTGTTCTGCTCCAGTCCCGTTTCAAAACGATCAATGCACTCTCGTACGATGAGTTGGGTGCTGGTGACATCCCCTGCGGCCATGATTGCGGCCATGGCGAGCGAAAGGTCGATGGCCTGGCCGTCGTACACCGGCAAAAGGCAGCCGTTGTGAGCATTGATGAAAGACACGAGTTTTCCGTGCAGCGCTACGACAGCTGCCTGATCTGCTTTCATTGCCAGGAGCAGCAGAAGGGCGGTGCCCAATCGGCCAAGCTCGTCGCATACCAAGTCCATATAGAGCACATGATCTGGGCGGTACCGCAGGACATTCCGACGGTTGAGAAGCGACGGCATTACTCGTTCGTAGTACCGCTGCAGGGTATCGGCATGAAGTTTGGCAAGCGTTTCGAATCGCTTCAGGAAGTGAGCGTCGGTCTGTAGGCCCAGGGTGATCGATTCGCCCCACAGTCGCAGCAAGAGGTATTCACCCGCGAGGACGCCAGGCTTCTGGTTCCCCTCGCTTTCGCCCCACACGAGCAGCACGGCCCACCCCACCGCAGCCGCAGCCGCGCGTTTATGGAAGCGGTTCCGGCGCGAATTTTCGGACACGTCCGAGTCATCTGCCAGGGGGGGCATGCAGTCATCCACGAACCGCACGAACCGAGTGAATGACGCCTGCGTGTCTTCCAGGCCGGCCAGCGCAGCCCTCAGGTCAGACTTTCCATTGTCTAGTAACAGCGCATCGTCGAAAAGATACTGCTCAATGAACGGGCTCAATTGATCCATGCCCCAGAATTCCAGCGAGCACAGCGGTGAGAATTCCGTCACCTCTTTCGACAGCGCAGAAAAATCCGACTGCGCGTCTTGCTTCAGGATACCGTTGGAAACCAGGACGACGCGCTTTTTCAGCGCCTGCAAGGGTTCTGGCACTCGGTTCCGGACGTACTCGGTCGACGCCTGGCGGATGGAGGGCAGGATGGCCTGCTGAGAGCCGTAGAAGTCGTTCCGGCTTACATTTCCGAACTTGATCACGAACAGAAAGACCTCGGGCTCACCTTGGGCATTCTCTTTGGTCGACATCACGTCGACGCCCCCCTGATTCACACCCACCTGGGCACGGCTCAGCACCGAATGGCCCATGGCCCGGAGAAGATCCGGAAGGAGGGCATCCAGTTCGTCGCGTTCGCGAAGCCCAGACAGATAATGCGAAAGAACCAACTGGATACTCATTGGCTAGGTTCCTCCCATAATTGATGCACCAAATGGCTGTAGAAGAGCGGATCGGCAGTCCAAGTCTGAGGCAGTTCCACGCTCATTTCGTGTGTGAACATTGGGATCATCGTCTCTACGGTTCCCTGATCATTCTGGTACTCCACGGCCACTTGGTGGGAGTACTTGAAGTGTTCAGACAGCATGAACATATCGGCCAGGAAGGAATCACCTCGGGCCTGCTCGGTCACCGCTCGACTTTCGTTTCGGCGCATGTACCGGAAGCTTCGGCGCATCTCTGATGGCATTTGAAGTTCAGCGAGGTGTGGCAGGGCCTCCAGCTCACGGAGTTCGGAGGTCAGCCTTTCGGCGAAGTGCAGGGCGAGCGGCGAATCGACAAGCGGAGAGGACTCTACCTCCAGCAGGCGCTTACAGGTGGCCGGGTGCTCGACCGCTAGAAATCCTAAGACCGTGGCCGTGGTGCTCGAAATCAGAGGGCTATGGGCGAGGTCTTCGTTCATGCTCAAAACCCAACCCAGAGTGACGACTACCGGCGCATCCAGCGCGCACAATCGACGAGCTACTATGGCGGAGCATTTTTCTGAATAACCGGACAGCGTGAACCTCAGCAACTTGGGGTGCTGGAAGTATTGGACGGCGACCTCATGGGTCAATGCCTTGCTAAGCCTGTAATGCCCCTTGCTGCCGATCCAATCGCAGGCTGCCCGCACAAACCATTCGGGGGTGGCCATCTTGCGAAGGCATCCTTTTGCCTCCTCCAGAAGTGTCTCAGCGTCCACGCCCGACTGTTCCGCTTCTCGCCACAGCGCATAGAACTCATCCAGCAATGCCTGGCCATCCTGCTCAGGCTCGGCTCGATACAGGCGAAGGTAAAAATCGTTGAACCGCATCATGTCCATCTACATGGGCTCCTAAACGAGAGTAAGCGCTTGTTGCAAAGAACTGCGTTGTGGCTGAGGTTGGTCACGCGCTTTGAGGCGGGCAACATCCGCTATCCAACCATCACATTCCGCTACCGCACGACCTCTAGACGGCAGCGAAGGCTCGGGCGGCTCCCAGTCGGATGCCAGCCCGAGATTACCCGGAAAAGCGCAGATAATTCTGGATATCTGTGATGTGTGTCACAAGTCTGAAAAGGGGTACCCTTGAAATTTTTTTGCGCGACGGAGTTTTATTATTTGAGAGCAAAAATTTTTTAGGGTGCCTGCACCACCGCCGATGCAGGATCTAGGCGCGACGTGATGGCCTGGCTTACCGGATTTTGCTTTTCGGTTTGTCGCCTTTAGGTTGCCTTGCCGCCAGGCAGGGCTGGGGTGCTCAGGGGGATCGGTTCTTAGGGCCGTAGGCCCTGCTTACGCTTTGAAAACAAATGACCGAGATATCCACATTTTTTAAGTGAATCGCTCCGCCTGGAATTGCCCCGTCTCATCCAACGCCGGCTATGTTGGTAAGCTCACCCTGCCTTTTCAGCCAGTGGGGTTGGCAGCGTTAGCCCTGGTTATCGATAAATTGATCTGCTGTGTCAGCCCCGAGAATCATCGTGATGCGTTAGCCTCCCGCAGGGCTTCCTCCAGAGCCTCTAGCGCGTCTGCCAAGCGCTGATCCTCGCGAGGGTCGCCGCTTTCAGGCATGAACGCTTCACAGTGTCGTAGAAGGGCTTCTAGATCGTTTCGGTTGAGATCGAATTCCACATGCATGATTGATCGTCCAGGGACTGGGTAAATGGTTGGGCTCGGTTGAAAGCCGCGCGATGGGGGTGACGAAGTAGGCGTGAGGTTTTGAGTTGGATGGTGATGTAGAGAAACTGATGTGGGAGATGGCTTGGAAGGTCTACGGGGATTCTCTGGGCGAGATTCTGAGTCAGGCATTGGCGGGCTACAAGCGCAGTTCTGGCTTCGACGATTTGACCCGCTTGTATTACAGCACTGACGGGCATCAAGCCCTTCCGGTTTTGCGGGAGGCGTTGCTGGGATGCTGGCCTGATGGCGACTTCGGACTGTTAGAACTGTGCGTCGAAATGCGTTCTCGACTTCGTTGGCACCTGAGTCAGTGCTTGCTGCGCCGGCTCGTCACTGAACATGCAGCGCCGCCGACTCTGCGTGATGCCCTCTTAGGGGCAGATGTGGGAGCGTGAGCGGGGCAGTGAATTAGCTGACCCGATCTACCCAGGCCACCGGGGAGGTGCCATGAAGCAAGACCGCATATCCATGGTTCTGAGTGATGATGAGTTCGCTGCCATGATGAGAGAATTCGATTCTGCAGGTGAGTGGATGCGTAAGGCATTGGCGGCGAAACGTGCAGCTTCGAGCCAAGACGCTTTGACGCAGTCCAGCGCGGATGCGGCAGGGCGGAGGGCAGCTCAGAATTGAAACGCCATTGATGACTACGGCAGTCAAGTTCAAGCAGATGCTGTGCACGGTGATAACGTGAAGCGCTTCTGACTTCTAGCCGGCGTCCAAAGTCGTCAGAGGCATTTTCTGAACTGTTCGGTGACACGCCGAGCATGATCTTTTAGGGAAGCAGAAATGACATCAGACGTGCACGAAAGTAACGATGCACCGCTGCCAGTGGGACGTAGTGGGAACAGAGGCGAGCCTCTTCGGTTTGCTCAGGTAGAGGATCACATTGGGTTTGCAGCCGAAACTGCAGGCAAAGGCCAGCAGGCCAAGATCTTCACGCGCCTGGCCATTACCTCCGATGAACCTGGTTTCCACCGTATAGCTGAGTCGGTTGCCGGCATGATCCGGGCTTGCGGCGACAACTCGCTAGCAGCCATTGATATCGGTAGTTTCAAGGTTGTCCTGCTGATTCTCAAACCTGATCAAACTACCGAGCTTTGGCTGGATACCGCAGCGGTAGCCATGCAGTGCGTCGTAACGCGCAACGTGATCGAGGGGGCAGCCGTCTTTCAGCATGAAATCGCGGACATGCTCACCATGGAGTTCCCATGCGTTGAGTTTGGCAGACAGGACAAGGTGATTTGTCTAATGCGGGAGGGTTGGGGGTTCGGGCTGGCCTTCGATATGAACCTCTCGGGTGAGTTAGATGTGGACGCCTTTAGCCGAGAATTGGCGCGGCTCTACAGGCAGCTCAGTTTCCGGCACCTCTACGAAGCTGTTGGCAATCCTGAGAGCTTGGATCGGCTGATGGCCCAAGGGTGGTTTCCATTTACTGAGATTCTCCACCGAGAATTCACCGACATCCTTGCTCATCACGCGGGCGGTCTTGCCATGGACGAAGTCGAGTCATCGATTGTCG
Source organism: Pseudomonas sp. IPO3749 (assembly GCF_013386605.1). Classification (NCBI taxonomy): domain Bacteria; kingdom Pseudomonadati; phylum Pseudomonadota; class Gammaproteobacteria; order Pseudomonadales; family Pseudomonadaceae; genus Pseudomonas; species Pseudomonas sp. IPO3749. The sequence continues at coordinate 16,271 of NZ_JACARN010000020.1, forward strand.
CCCAGTTTGACCGCGCGCGGCTTGATCACATGCTCTCCCGTTGGTTGGCCAAACCGCATTTCGCAGTCAAAGAAGCGTTGCTGAAGGAAGGCGTCGAGGCATTTCTTCAGGGCAGACCGATCGCGGCCATCAAAGTCCTGGTGACTGAGATCGAAGGCATTTTGAACCTGGCGTATCGTGCTCACACCGGCAAGGCCGGCAAGACCAAGGCGCTTCTTGCTTTTGCAATTGAGAGCGCAGAAAAACGCACCGGAGGCCCCGGAACCCTGTTCCTCACCACAGAATTTAACCGTTATCTGCTCAACTACATGTTCGCCAGCTACGACCCGGACAACCTCACTGAAGGTACTGTCTCCAGGCACCTAGTGGGCCATGGTGATGCAGGCAGTGAGAGCTACACGCTCGTCAAGGCGCTCCAGGTCATCCTTACCTTGGATCAACTGGCGTTCTACACGTGATGCAGGAGGCCTGGATCTTCAGTGCCAGTGCCGCTGAACCGTAGTTTTTGGAATTCCCAATTCTTCAGCGACATCGACTTGCCTCAGACCCTGACTCTTCAGTGCCTGGACTTGAGCGCGAGTCGCCGCAGCTCGAACGCTGGTCGGATGTTGAGTGTCCATCGCCTGTGCGGCAGACGGGATCTGATCAGCCAGCCCAAGGATTTCGAGTTCGCTGATTGCCCTAAGCAACACGTCCTTGGGGGTGGCCTTCGAGTCAGCGGCCACGGCAACAGCCAATAAGGCAGAGGATGAGAGGTCGAGCGCCTGGGCCAGCTCTCCCGCTGCTTTGACTGTCGGACTGGTTTTGCCACTTTCCAGCTGACTGACGTGCGACCCAGTCACCGGGCCCGCCAGATCTTTTTGGGTCAGCCCCTTAGTGGCACGAATCAGACGCAGCGCTGTGGCGAAGCCATCTTGAATCGACATTGCAGCATCTCAAAATGAGACGGTATGCCGTGTTTGCTTGAGTCCGAGCAAATCTATATATTGAATCGTATGGGTTTTTTGCCGTTATTGGTGCAGGAGAGCTCACCCCTCCTCGGAAGGTTTTGCCTAGATTGCCAGTGAAGCCTGACGTCGGCGAAGCCTCATGGACGCCCCCTGCGGACGACCAGGTCGAGAAACATTGTGGCTGTAGAGGATAGGTACTAAGGGAAGTCAGGATGTCAGAGATGAAGAAAGTCACTGTCACTGTTAAGAATTTTGAGTCCAGCTCAGGTGATGAATATGCACGCCTCTACAAAAAAGTTCGTATGGTAGATGAGGCTGGTAAGATTATTTATTATAAGAACCTGATCATTCCCAAATACCTTGAGCGTCACGGTGCGTTTGCCCGAGACATTCCAAGAACTTGGTTTGTAAAAAGCGTTCATAGGTCGGCAGTGTTAGTTGTAGCGTTTGAAACCCCGAACGGTACAGTTGAGTATGATTTTGATGAAATTCGCAATGTATCGCGAGGGGGCTTTTGGGGTGGGGTTCTCATCGGTATTGCCGCAATTCCTGCCGGAGTCATTGTGGCAATTGCAACGTATGGGATCGGACTGGCCTTGATTCCCTTTATGTTGTATCAAGCGTATTCGCAAGTATTCAGGATTCCGGCTCGGTTGAGCCGGAAGCAACTGCTGCACGACTTTTCCTACCACGGGATCAGCGTTGGAGAGGGCTGGTCACGATAGCTGTGAGGCTCCATTATCTGCATCGGCATACATTGCCTGGGCAGGGCTACCCTAGCGATCTTGACGCGGCCTGTCTGCTCGAAGAAAAGGGTTCAAACAGGAGTTTCGTCGCATGCCGATCGTAGCCACGATTTTCGATGCTTTTGGAACGGTCGTTCAAATTGGACGGAAGCGCCATCCGTATAGGCAGCTCCTTCGTCTCGGCGCTCTTCAAGGCCGTAGGCCAAGTGCTGCTGACCTTCATCGTTTGATGACTGCCAACCTCAGCCTGGACGCTGCTGCCGAAACGTTTGGTATTGGCTTGAGCCCCGAGCAGATGAATTCCTTGCAGCATGACCTTGAGGAGGAGCTGGACTCCATCACTGTGTATCCCGATGCAATCGATGCGCTTCGGTTGCTCAAGGCCGAGGGGATGGCCACGGGTATCTGCTCAAACTTGGCCGCTCCCTACGGCCCGGTTCTGCGCCAACGTCTCAGCCATGTCGATGGGTTTGCCTTGAGTTATGACGTCGGAGTGATGAAGCCACATCCAGGTATTTATCGCGAGATCTGTCACCAGCTAGGAGTTACTCCACGCCTGGACATGCCACATTCAGGTGAGCGTGTCGCGATGATTGGGGATTCCGTGCAGTGCGATCAGGATGGCCCAAGAGCTGTCGGGATCTCCGGCTTCCATCTGGACAGGAAGGGGAGTGGTTCTATCTCCAGCTTGATGCAGTTCGCAGAGCTCGCATTGAAGACAGCCTGATGTTTCTCGGCTCGCAGCGCGAATCTATAGGACGCTGAAGCCTTGATTGGATGCGATCGTTCGCGTGCGTGGCCGTCAACTACCTGAGAGGCATTCTTGGTAAGTACGACTGAGGCTGAAAGGGGGGCGTACCATCAGGCTATCGGTTGACATCTGCCCGGTTGTTTGGCGTACCGTAGTGGCCATTAACCACCAATCGGTAACTGGGCACTGGGTTGACTGCTAAGCCTGCTGCCGAGCTTTGATCTAGGACGACCATCAGCCATGGATGATCTCGGTTTTGACTTTGCCAACGCGGTGCCGTGGTTTGCTCATGAGCAGGAGCTGCCCTATGTGCTGGTGAGGATGACTGCCCAGAACGTAGCACTCCTGGAGGCAGCCATGGCCGAACCGCTGCGCCGTTGCTACATCACTGACGGCGCTCTTGCGGCAGCGGTAGCACGCCATGGAGTAACGCCTGCTGATGTTCTAGCTGCCAAGCTTCCCGATGCCGGGGCAACCATGGCGGGGGATTTCGGAGAAGTGCTTGGCTACTTCTACCAGTCCACCAAGGAGCATCCTGATCCAGCCATTGGCCCCAAGAAATGGCGGCTCAAGCAGGACAGAACGAAGCCAGCGCCCAAGTCAGACGTCGTTCACTTCATCATGCCCAACCGACCTGCTGCGAGCGCGGATGATCAGGTTCTTTGCTCTGAGGTGAAGGTCAAATCTACCAGCGCTGCCTCAAATCCAATCGGCTCGGCTATCGCTGACTGCGCTAAAGATCGCACCAGTAGGCTTGCGAGCACATTGGTGTGGTTGCGCGAGCGTGCGCTGTTTGAGGATCTGGGAGATGTCGATATCCCGCTCCTTAACCGCTTCATCAATGCCGTTGATCATCCACCAACGACTCAGCGCTTCCGGGCAGTCGCTGTCATCTGTGAAAGCCTGCTCACTGCAGAGCTCCCCAATGCCCCGGTGACGGCCAGCAGTGAGTACACCCTTGTGGTGATCTCCGTGCCGAATCTTTATACCACTTACAACGCGGCCTTCGAGGCTGCGCGGGCGACGGTGCGTTGATATGAGAGCTTCCCTGCAGACCTGGATCAACGATGCAGACAAGGCCCGGCATTTGGGCCAGTTTTCCGTAGCTGCGTTGCCCATTGAACTGGCTCAAATCAGCAACCGATCTACGGATTATTACATTTCGCTTGTCGGAGAGCTGTTCGACGGCCTTCACTCCACGACGGTCTCAGGCGATGACTGGGCGCAGTTGGGAAACGCTTTCCTCCAGTTCTCGAAAGACATGCCGGCTGAGCAAATTGAAGCGATGGGTATCTCAAAGAATGAGGCGGCATTGTTTTCTGCTGCCGCGTTCTATTTTGGGGATTTCCCAGCGTCAGCCTGCTTGGCCATGAGGCAGTCGTCGCCGCCCGCCGATCCGTTGAGTCCATGGGCTGCATGCTATGACTTCCTGGCGCGGCCAGAAACGCTGGTATCTCAAACGGCACACCAGGTGCAGGAGCACCTGCGAACAGGTGATCTTCCTGGTCTGCGACGCATTGTGGAGGCGAGCGCTAGCGAGGCGGACAACGCCTTGCAGGTTGGGCCAGATCAGTGGGTGGCGGCGGCTTTACTCAGCCGCCTTCTGGCCCGCTTCGATGCATCGAATACCCGAGCTGTGCTGCCGGATGGCGCAGATGCATTCTGGACGCCGCTGATCAACGCCTTCATAGATCGCAAGCCATCAACGTGGGAGTTCTTCCCCTCTCAGATTCAGGCCATCGATGAAGGGCTGCTGAGCACCTCCGAAAGCTATGCGCTACAGATGCCAACTGGGGCTGGCAAAACCACGCTCTGCGAGACGCTGCTGTACTGGCACCTGAAGCGAAATCCTACGCACGTCGCGATCATGATCGTGCCGTACCGCTCGTTGGCTTCGGAGCTTCGACACTCACTGGTTCGTCAGCTGAATGCTCTCGGCATCGCGGCGCGGTGCGCGTATGGCGGCACGATTCCGTCGGGAGACGAGGTACATGGGCTTGATCATATCAACGCGCTGATCGCGACACCTGAGTCGCTGTCCGGAGTCCTCAGTGCCGATCCAGCCTTCGCTCAGCGAATATCGCTGGTCATTTGCGACGAAGGGCATTTGCTCGACAGCGCCGGCAGGGGAATTGGCCTTGAGCTGCTGTTGGCTCGGATGAAGGCCCGCCTGGTCAACCCGATCCGCTTCGTGTTCATGTCGGCGATCATCCCCAATATCGAGGAAATCAACGCCTGGCTCGGAGGGGACGATGACACGGTCATCAGAAGCACCTATCGGCCAGCCATCGCGGAGTTCTCCGTGCTGCGATCATCCGGCGCCGGGGTCAACAAGTCTGTACGTCTGGACATGCACCCGCACGCACAGCAGCGGCAGTACTCGATCCATGGTTTTCTGGATAGAACCAACTTCCAGTACCGGAATCCCCAAACCCGCCGAACCAACACCTATACCTTCACTTCTACCAAGACCCTGGCCGTCGGTGCAGCCCGCAAGGTGTTGTCGATGGGGACGACGGCAATTTTTGCCGCCAATAAACGAGGACATCAGGGTGCGATTGGCTTGGCAGAAGAGCTCATCAAACAGCTAGAGTGCCCACTGCCATTACCGAAGCCCGTGGATTTCGCCGATCTCGATGTAATTAGGTCGCGCATCGAGTATCTCGAAACCGAGTTCGGTGACAGCTGGATCGGCGCGAAGGCGCTGCGTAATGGCGCGGTGTTGCACCACGGAGACATCCCTCAGGAGACGCGGGAGGTCTTGGAAGAGTTATTGCGGGATCGGAAGATCCAATTGGTGATCTGTACCAGCACGCTCGCGGAGGGGGTCAACCTGCCGATCCGCTCACTTGTTCTGTATTCGGTGCAACGTCGCGTTGGCAGCGGGCAACCCGAGAACATGCTTGCCCGCGACATCAAGAACTTGGTGGGTCGAGCCGGTCGCGCCGGTGCCAATACCAAGGGCCTGGTGATGTGCGCTAATCCTGACCAATGGTGGATCGTTCAACCTGTAGCCACCGCAGGTGCAGGAGAGTTAGTCAGGGGGTCTCTGCGGAAGTTGATCGTTGCGCTTGAAGAGCATCTGAGAACCACCGGCATCGTGCTCAGCAATGAGTTCTTGGAAGCCCAGTCAGCCAGTCATTCGCTCATCGACGGGGTGGATGCGACGCTAATTGAGTTAATGGCAGAGGAGATTGGAGACGCCGATTTTGTGAGACTGGCTGCTGACCTGTCTGACCATACCTTTGCTGCCCAGCAATTACCTGCCGCTGCCGTCGTCACGCTCCGGACTGTTTTTGAGCTGAGAGCGCAGCGTCTGATCGGGCTGAGGGTGGATGGCAAGATCGCCTGGCTGCAAGATACGGGTGCCAAGGTGCGCCTGCTGGATTTCGTCGAACAAACCCTGCTACCCAGCAGAGTTAATTGGACTGCTGCAGTCGATCCCGTAGCTGACGAGCTGCTGACTGCCATCCTGGAGTGGGCATGGCAGGACAGGGAGCTGAAGTCGGACGTACGTGTGGCTTTCCGACTGGAAGATAGCCAAAACACTGAGCATGCGAAGTCCAGGTTCTTCGAGATCGTTCGCAAATGGGTACACGGCGCAACGTTCGCAGAAATTGCCGGATCCACCCGGATGGAGGTGGACGATGTCCTGGGAATTCACACTCGCGCCGTTACCTACTCGTTGCAAACATTGGTTGAGCAGGGCATCTCGCTGCTTGCCCGGCTGTTGCTCGAACGCGGTATCGAAGTGAACGAAGGAGTGACGGCTCTCGTCGAACATCTCAAATTCGGCACACCTTCGCGCATTGGGGTATTGCTGGCGAATGGCGGAGTGAGGCATCGCAAGGCGTTTGTCGAATTGGGGAACGCGATGCAGGCGCTCACCACTCCGATTACTGCAGCAAACGCCAGGACATTCGCACGACGTTCGCTTGAGGCCCATTCAGGAGCATGGCGTGACGCCCTGGGTGAGTTTGTGTTCTCTAACACGCTGACGGATGTGGGCAGAGTAGGGTAGGTCGTCTAACTTAAATTAGAGACTGATGTTGGTCTAAATTGCTTTAGGAAACTGAGGCCACAAAAAAGCCCCGTTGCACAGGCGGGGCTTGCTCATTGCTTAAACTTTACTCGGCTCAGTCAGAAGTAACCAACGCTGGCTTTCATCTCGGGGGACTCGCTGGCAAACTGGGCGCGGCCATTGGTGCATGCCGTACAGCGGTGGATTCCGAGTACGCCCCGAACGACCGGCAAGCCTCCTCGACCAGTGAGAAAGAATATCCATCACCTCTTATCTTGCGAATACGTCTACCCACGCTGGATACGCATCTAGCTGAGCCAGGTTTAGGGCGGAATTGGTATCTAGCGCAACAATAATCTGGGTGTCGACAATGATAAGGCGAGGCGGCGTCGATCGATGCATTTAATATCTGTCTAGTTAGCTAATTAACGAGGGTGCGTCTTGAAGTAGTGAGCGATCGAGTCGACCGGTTAGCGAGATCAGCGATCCTCTTCCTCTTGGGCACTAGGGTGCCAGAGCCATTCAATGCCCCAAAGCGGGCGGCCTGCTTGGATATCTTTTATTACACTGAGGTGCGCGTCATATGCTGGCTTTTTAAAGGTTGTCCAACTTTTTCCTAGTTTTAGGGCGGTTTTAAATTTCTTCTGAAGATCAGATCCTTTGTGCTTCGGGTGGGCAAGATAGCTGTCGATCGCATTTAGGAGTTGTCGGTCTAAAGGCGGGTGAAGTGCTGAGATCTTACTTTGGTCGGCGTCCGATGAGGCACACACCAGTTTTGACTTGAGATAAACATTCACAAGCTTTTGGGCTCGACCGTAACTGCATATGAGGTCATGCTGGCTTGAATATTCATCTTTAGTAATCTCATCTTTCCAGGTTCGTGTGTAGGTCAACTTACACGCTATTTTTATGACATTGCGGAATTGTAGGTCTAAAAAGGCGTCAATTTCTTTTGGTGGAGGCAGGTCGTCGGGCGTCGAAATTCGTCCCACCCCTGACTCATTAATCAACTGAGTGGCCACTGCCATCGTGTGGCCAGGGCCTTGCCTGGAGTACGCTCGGCCCGCTGCCCAAATCGCGAATCGATGGCGGTGTTCAGCAATACTGTAGCTATCCTGCATTCTGTGCCTCGCTTGGATCTGCTTTTGCATTTCGATATCAATAGCTCTTGGTGGCATTATAGTGCCAGCATTGCCAGGCCGCCACGTGTTACCGGCTGATCAGATGGATCATGGTGATAGACGATTTAACGAAGCTATCTTGTCGCTGAATTGAAATTCTACAAGGGTATTTATGAAGGTTACGCCAGCTAATACGAGTCTGTTTGGGGAAGATGCGGGGGTGGTAAAAGCCTATTTTGAATCTTTTTCCCAGTGTTTGGCGGAGAGGTTCGAGGTTCAGGCTGAATTTTTTGCCACCTATTTAGGTACTTTTGAGCTGTTTTTGATGACGAGGGAGGGGGATGGGGATTTATCTCCCCTAGAGGTAGCCGTCAATACATTGGTGGAATGGTTTGATAAGCTCGAAAAATCGGCTGCACAAGCTATTTTTACTAAGGCAGAAGAAGGCTGTAGAGAGGGTAATGACTCTTTCTGGTCGATGCTTAATTCTGATCCTAGAATTCACAAGGGTTACAGTTTCAAAGAGAGTGTTGATAAGCAGTTTGAGGTAATTGGTAAGGTTTTGGAATTTATGGTGGCGAGGGAGGGTTGGTTGATTGCCGCTTTCCAAAGAAACCATGTTGATGTGGATAAAGATATACCCTTGCATTTTCTGTGGGACGGCTGCAGGTCTTTCTTTGGGGAGGACGGTAACCTCGCTGTTGTTGGTGAGAGTTTATTCGGTGTTCCACTTAATCAATGGCGAAATATTGCGGTGCATAAGAGTTACAAGTGCTTGGGTGGAAAGATTGAAGTAAGCTATGGCAGGGATGTATTAAAAGTTGTAACGCTTTCTGGGGAAGAGCTTGGGCGTGTATGCATGGAGATATACAAGTTTAGGGTTGGGGTTAAACTTGTTACAGGGCTGGCGTTGATAATTTTGGCTGCAAGGGGGCAAGACCTTGTTGAGGCTGTTCAGCTTTCTCCTCGGTCGTTTTTACATGATCTAAATTATTTGCTCGGTCGGTACGGTACTCAGGTGGAAAGCTTTGAGCTTCTGGATGAGTTGGTGATGGATGGGGGGAAGTTTGAGGTGCCCGATGGTTTTTCGATCTTCGATGTAAAGATTGCCTGTGATGACGCTAAAGATAGTGATGATGCCCGTCTCCCAGATATGGCAGTGCGGATCGCAAAAGTGCTTTCATATGTGTTTGGTGATCACAATAGTCTTCCTGAAAAAGAAAAGATTTTACTGCATTTCTCGCGGTCGCCCGATAATGGGTTTCATATGATTTATACATATGATTAATATGATCGTGTAGCTTGATTTGGGCGTTGTGCCTGGGGCGGAGCGAGGGGCGAGCACTATTGTTTAGATGGGGAGCAAGCGTCGAGATGCAATTTTCTGCGAATTGGTAAGAAGACCCTGGTCTGGGGTACCTGAACAAGGGCACCCATGATGAGGCTGATCGGGAAGACATTGATGCGGATGTAGCCGAGCAGGCGGTTGAACTGTTGGAGGGCATCAAAGCTCTGCGCCTGCGTGGGCCATGATTGTCTTGGAGCAACGGGGCTTAACGGAAAAATCCGGATAACTGAGTGGAACTCGGGTTTCTCTTTTCTATTGTTCATCGGGGTTAACAGCGACCCACGCTTTCGCGCCGTTGTAGTCGTCGCCGCCTTGAGCCTGGAAGACAAGACCAGCCTTGTCCACGGCGTAGACGCCTGGGCGCTCGCTTTCTGGATCGCGCAGTTCGTTCTTCCAGCCGTACACCTCGCCTCCCCACACCAGCACAACGCCTCCAGCTTGTTCCTGGTTACCTGCCCGCCACTTGGTGGCGGTTGCGCGTAGCGCATCTATCAGCTGTGTCATGAGTGAGGTTTGCTCCTTCACTTCATCGAAGTATCACGGTACCAACTGGACGTCGACGATGATGGTGAGGGCAAGCTGCTGCGGCCTACCCTCACCATCAGCGCTCAATCGGGTCAGGGGCGGCTCGGCGGATGAAGGGGGACAACATTGTCAAGCTGGCGCAAACGGCGCTCCGACTTCTCCCAGGCTCGCAGTAGCATGAGCTCCCGGCCCAGCGCCGCTTTGTACTTGTCCTCAAAAGATCCTGCTTCAGCTTTGGCTTTTGCTGTCTTGGCCTTGGCCTCTTGTATCTTCAACGCACCAGGAAGACTCTGCTCCTCCTGCTCCTTTGCACGCTGCTTGATCTCGCGAATCAACGCTGCATAAACGGAGCGCTGTTTCTTGATGCTACCCGCGCTCTTACCTGCCTCCATGGCCACCGCGTTGAGTGTGATCTTCGTACCGGCTGGAACCACTTCGCTCTTGCCTGCCACGAGGCGATTGAGGGCAGCGTAATAGGGCTTCAGGGTACTCGACTCTTCAGGGCTGTCCGGCATCGGTGATTCCTTTGAAAATCAGTGATGGCTGTGGTGATGGGGGGGCATTGCCGCCCTTGCGAGCACAGCTTGGTTGAGGGCATCAGGGGATCCGCATGGGAGGCGGGTCGCACCTGTTGCCCGTCATATCGCAGATAACATGGCATGGGTCGATATGCAGCTCTACCCCTTCGCGATGATCCGGTCTCGTATCTCTATGAAGTCGGCAAGGTTTTGCTCCTCTGCTCGGTACTCTATGCTTTTGGGATCAAGCTGCTCAAGGTCGAACCTCATGATGTTGATGGTCTCATTCATAACTGACTCCTTGGCTACAAGCGCTGAGCACCCTGGACATGTCTCGTAATTGCCGTGAGCACGCTTGTCACAAGGTTCTGCAGATGTACAAATTCCGAGCGGGCTTTCCATGTATGACCTAAGCCCCAGCTTTGCCTGGCGCTGCATTTCCTCCTCAGTCTCACTCAGCCAGACAGAGTCATTACGTTCCTTCATGAGTTGCCGTCCCCGAGCGCCATATAGACGCTCCACAGATTTGTAGACATCCCGAATGAACATGGCCCCATCGGCTTCCTGCTTGGCCTTCCTGAGCTCTTGGGTGAGCTCCGGGTTAATGAGCGCAAAGTAGTAGTTTTTCGCCGAGCAACCTTTGGAGTAGTACTGGGACATGACTCTGGTGAGGTGGGTTAAGAGGCGCTTCAGCGAGGGCAGTGTGATCAACCCACTCTGAGCCGCAAATACCGCCATTGAACGTCGGAATTGATGGCTCGAAGCATGCCACGGTTTCCCAATCTGATATTTCTTGTCGCCCCGCCAGTTTCGTAGCGGGTCGATGGTCTCCAGCTCAAGGATGTCCTCGTTTGTTATGAGAACAGGATCAAGGCGGTATTCCAAGTTCCGCTTTTTGAAGTGCCCGGCTTTGGCATCTTTTCTGCCATTGCTTATGGGGTGTACGGAGGTGCTCAGAAAGAGTGAATCCTTGTGGCTGGAGAAGGGGGCAAGAATAGAGTTGATCTTGGTAAGTGCGTCGATAGGCTTTAAAATGGCATCAGTTGTGATCCACTTTGTTGGTTTGGCCTTGCTATGCTGCTTAGTACTGATTCCGATTACATAAAGCGCTTTTTTGTTCCATCCTTCCACCGGTTCCAAGCAATCTTTGCCAAGCCCCGTCACTTCATGATCACGCATCAGGGTGAAAAGGTGAATAAGGTTCTTTGCGCAATGTGCCGCTAGCGAAAGGAAGCTCAGAAGCGAAGGAGCGCTGACCAATTTGTAACGCTGGCATAAGTCAACCAAATTTAAATCTGTTATGGCCTCCTCGAATGTGATCGGGTTCCGCATGTGCGCGATTTTTTGAGCCTCTGTACCTGGGCGGCTAAGCTCTCTGTAATGGGTGTTTTCCTCTTTGGCAAAATAGGGATTTTCTAATGACCGCCGTAAGAAAATATCGATCTTGTAGTGGTTCTGAATATAGTCGTCCAGGCAGATAGAATATTGATTGTACTTTTTCAGCAGGATTCGACTAGGAATGATTGGGGTCTGCTGTCCCTCGTTCCGCGAAGAGCGTGCGATTTTCTGCATGTAGGGAAATATTTTGCCATCCAGCGTCAGGCCCCTCTGGCTGCTATCAAGCTGGTTTAGCGTTCGGACTAATGCTACAAGGTCTCGATTCAAGGTTTGGGGTATGGACTGCTGGAACGCCTTGAATGTTTCGAATGATGAAAAGACACTTTCAGCGGTAATGTTTGCACTTGCGCAATAACGGCACACTTTCTCCAGTAATTGTCTCAATTTGTGCATCGTGGAGATGCGAAGGGGAAGTCCTGTTTTGTTGTTCGGAGCAAACATCTTGATGATGAAGAGTTTTTTACACAGCAACGTATTGGCGAGGGAGTGCGTGTTAGGGGTATAGAACGGCAAGAAACTGAAATATGGATTGTCGCCCACGTGGAATGCAAAATCAGCCAATTTCCACTCATCGTCCCCGAGCAGGGTGATACCAGTCTCATCGCTAGAAATAACTGTTTGCTCGCTAAGTCGGCGAAAATCCATACCGTAGTAAATACGGGCGTGGAGGTCTTTCGCGTGGCGCATGCTATGGCGTTGGGTATCATTAGTGGATTTGCTCATTGGATCACCTTGGTTCGGATGAGTCGGCTGTAGAGTCGTTCCCAGTAATCGGTAAGATGAAAGTTTTCTGTGATCTCAAGTTTGATTCGTTCAACTAACGTTCTGGCCTCCGGCCGGAATTGGATAAGTTCGGCCATTAATGCATCGATGCGGAGAATCGCATTGCCATGAACGGTGTGGAACTGATGTGCGTCGGTGCAGGCATTCAAAAACTCTGAAGTGACCCAGCGCATACTCAATACCTTTCGGATAGAGTTCTCGTCAGCATGCATGCGGAATTTGCTGCAAAAAATACATCCCACGAAGTTTCGGCAATTTGGCTGGTAGGCTTCCGGGGGCTCTACGGTCTCCTCGGGTTCCCCGCCTCCGCATCCTGATGCAGGCGTAGGGAGGGTGTAGTGGCTTTCGAAGATCGTTCGCGCGAGTGTCATGACCTCGGTGATCTCGTCGATGGCGGTTTTTTCTTCTGCGCTAGCATAATGCTTTAGGACAGTTTTACCGCTTGTTTGCATGAGGGCCGAGACTACTTCTACAGGATGGCCGGTACTCAGTAAGTAAACAGACTTGTACTTACGCAGCTTCTGATATCCCAGGCCAGAAAATTTTGGTTCGAGAAAACTCCTGATTTTACCGTTAGCAAAATGTATGCAGGAGGATTTGATTGGGATTGGTTTGGCCACATCCAGGGTGATGTTTATGAAGAGGTAGGGGTGTGGCAGGCCATTGGTGAGGTACTCGCGAAGTTTCAAGAATTTCTTGAAGTCCTTGAGGAATGGCTTCTGGATCTCAAAATACTGCTCCATGCCGCCAGCGCGCTGCTTGATAACGACAAAGCCGGCATTTTCACTGTTTTCTACTGTGTAGTCATTCGACCACACGAGCTTGCGCATTGGGGCTTCATTCATCCCAGTATTGGCTACAAAATGAGAGATGAATGCATCTTGGGCCAAGGCGGCTAACCAAATCCGCTTTCGGTGGCGGAGGTTGAAGTTCGCATCATTCAGCTCGCGTAACGCTTCGTGCCTCTGCCTGATTAAGTGACGTTCTGTCTGTGATGACCTGGCCTTGCATTCTTCCAGGGAATTGACCTTTCCGTCGCGGTAATTCCAAAAGTTATGATTCCCGACTTTCGCCGTCTGATGTACTGCTGGAGTGGTAATCGCATACTCTGCTGGAAGCAAAGTGGCTTCGGTGTCCATGTAGGGAATGCGGCACGGAAATGCCAAGCCTTTAAGCACAAAGTCTGTTAGGCCGTCAAATAAATAGCGATAGCGAGTGAGGTGGGCAGTCATCTCCTCCATTGAGGGTGTTTCAGTTGTCTCCTTATTGAGGCTGCTGTGAGAGATGATAGGCAGGTCAGTGAGGAAATTAAGAGGAGAACCTGGGAAAATAATGTAGGCACTTTTGATCGCCTGACTCTGAAGGCGATTGGCAGTGAAGGTGCCGATACCTTCAGCACTCTGAACTTGCCATTGCAAGTGAATAGAGAACTCATCCAAGGCAGTTTTGTACGCTTCTGCGTTGGCTAGGAAGCCGCAGTGTTGATTGGCATCACACCAGTCGCTGAAACTTACGAACTCGGTCGCGTTGGTATAAAAGGTATACCCACTGCCGATATGTCGGTTTCCCGTTTCTGCGCACCATGCACGAATAGCGCGTGCACGCGCAGGGCAGAGAGATGACTCATCTACCGGCTTGGGGATCTTTCGGCTGTCGGCGTCACGGGCGCCATAGCAGAGTGAACCGATACTGATTTTTCGGTCACTGGTGCAGCGAATTACAAGACGCTCAATCGCGCAATTGGAGATGACAGTTTGGTATTGGTCATTCGTCAGTGTCTCCAGGTTGAGGAGGTGGACGGTTTGCTCGGCGCTTTTCATTCTTCACCATTTCCGTTCGGACGAGGCTTTCGAGATGAATTTCGAAGCCTGATTGTGCTTGGGCCAGGCGCGGGTGATCCTGGTAGTATTTGAGGTAGCGCATCGTCACGTTTATATCCTCTTGGTTTAATCTATTTTTCAAAGTGTCTAAAAGTTCGAGTTGGTTCATCTTTCCGTTCTCCATGTCGCCGTTGTTATCTTCGATAAGGTTCATGCCAAAAGTGGCCCTTAGATCATGAAGCTGGTAGTTGAATCTTTTGTTATCTCGCTTCACTACATCTATGACCTTCTTGCAGAAGTGGCGTAGGGCTGAGCCTTTTTCGGTGCTGAAGTCGAATAAGTGCTCGTCTGCCTTCGCCACGTAATACGGTTTTCCTGTGCGAGTCAGGAAAATGTACTGCTGAGAATCTTCCGTGATTGGGGACTTGGCCGCGCGTTGTTTGTGTCTGTCGGAATTTATATAAACGTGCAGCATGTGGTGAACCCATGCGGGCATCATGATCACTTGTTCCTTGCTGTTCTTTGCCTCCACCGGGCTATCTTCGAAGGCTACGTTAATTCCGTACAACGCATACTTATTGGGGTCGTCCTCGTCCCCCACCCCTTGCGTGATGGAGTCGTGACGTAGTGTAAGGTTGGTCTGCACCCGCATTCCGGTTGTCAGCCCAACAATGTGCACTAACAGCATTTCTGGGTTTCCCAATTCAAACAGTGCATGCATAACGCGATCTTGGTTTTCGCGAGATATTGGGCAGAGCTTTCCTCCGTCAATAATGTATTTGCCTACCGGTATGGACTTGCTTTTTTTGAAGGTCAAGTCAGTTGAGATAACTTCCTTTATGTGGGTATTTCCATGCCGGTCAGTGTATGGGATTTGCCGAGTCGTACTTACCCACATTGGCTGCTTCGGCTTGAAGTTTCGGGTGGTGGTAAGCCATCGATACAGTCCTTGAACACTGTAGATCTTACGGTTGCAATAACCTTTGCTACGAGCACCGCTCATGATTTCGCTTTTGAGTGTCGCCCTGTATCGGTATGTGGGGCGAAGGGATTGGGGGCCGTCAAAGTTCAGAAAGTCCAAGCCGCTGTCATCCATCTTGTTCATGAAGTCAGCAAGATCACCCGCAGCGTTCGCTGCAGAGGATTCGCTCATGCCCTGTTCCGTAATTGACTCGAATAGATAGAGACTCCCTTCCTGCCACAACGCGCCATCGGGGCGCAGGATTACGTATAGGTGAGGGGCGTACTCGTCGGAGAGATGGATTGGCCTGGTGGGATAGGGATCGGCCTGGCTTTCATCAGCATCGGAAGCAGCAATCCAGTCAAAAGCCTCTTCGGGCTTACAGGGCTCCCAAAGCCTCACGTTCTTGAGGGATACCTTGCGGTAGCGGGGGGGCGTTTGGGGTTTCTGAGGATTCTGGGCTGGCATGGCAGGCTCTTACAGAAGAGGTGTCTGTCCATTGAAGTCCAGCTCCGGGGTAACGTCAAATGACCGGAGTTCACGCGTAGTTCTGCACCTTGACCGTGTGCAAGGTGATGTCCACCACGTCGCCATCGGCGCCGACCTGGGGCATTTCGATCCAGTCGCCGACCCGCAGCATGTCGTTGCTGGTCAACTGCACGCTGGCGACGAACGACAGCAGCGTGTCCTTGTACACTAACATGATCACTGCCGACATGGCGCCAAGCCCTGACAGCAGCAACAGTGGCGAGCGGTCGATCAGGGTGGCGACAATGATGATTGCGCCAAACACGAACAGCACCATCTTCGCCAACTGCACGTAGCCCTTGATCGAGCGGGTGCGCGCGTGTTCGGTGCGGGCGTAGATGTCCAGCAGGGCGCTGAGCAGGGCGCTCATGGCCAGCACCAGGAACAGAATGGTCAGTGCCAGGGCCACGTTGCCGATGAACAGGATGGCGGTCTTGCTCAGGTCCGGCACCAGGTACAGGCCGAACTGGATCACCAAGGACGGCGTCATCTGTGCCAGGCGATGGAAGACCTTGTTGTGCCGCAGGTCGTTGAGCCAGTGCAGGGCCGGTTGCCGGCCGAGCAGCTTGACGGCGTGGAGGATGAGGTAACGTGCCACTCGTCCGAGCAACAGCGCCACCACCAGCAACACCAGCAAGCCGAGGCTGGCATGCAGCAGCGGGTGTTCGTCGAGGGCGCCCCAGAGGTCTTGGACGTTGAGCCAGAGCTGTTTGATATCCATGGGTGAAACCGATTCTTCTATAAGACAACACGGGGCGATTAGAGCATTTAAGTGCAACAAAGTTGATGTCATGGACAAATGCACTGACAAAAAAGCAGCCGATTAGCACCGTTCGCGTAAAGAAACTCGGTTTGGACGCGCGAAACCGGTAACCTATGCAGCTGATTTTTTGTATTTCTTCGAGGTAGCACCCGTGTTTTCCCAATTCGCCCTGCACGAACGCCTGCTCAAAGCCGTGGCCGAGCTTAAATTTGTCGAGCCTACGCCTGTGCAAGCAGCGGCCATCCCGCTCGCGCTCGAAGGGCGTGACCTGCGGGTGACAGCTCAAACCGGTAGCGGCAAGACCGCCGCTTTCGTCCTGCCTGTGCTGAACCGCCTGATCGGCCCGGCCAAGGTTCGCGTCAGCATCAAGACCCTGATCCTGCTGCCGACCCGCGAGCTGGCCCAGCAGACCTTGAAAGAAGTCGAACGCTTCTCGCAGTTCACCTTCATCAAGTCCGGCATCATCACCGGCGGTGAAGATTTCAAGGTCCAGGCCGCGATGCTGCGCAAGGTGCCGGACATCCTGATCGGCACCCCAGGCCGCATGATCGAGCAGCTCAACGCCGGCAACCTCGACCTCAAGGAAGTCGAAGTGCTGGTGCTGGACGAAGCCGACCGCATGCTCGACATGGGCTTTGCCGACGACGTGCAGCGTCTGGTAGCCGAGTGCGTCAACCGCCAGCAGACCATGCTGTTCTCCGCCACCACTGGCGGCTCGACCCTGCGCGACATGGTCGCCAAGGTGCTGAACAACCCAGAGCACCTGCAGGTCAACAACGTCAGCGACCTGAACGCGACCACGCGCCAGCAGATCGTCACCGCCGATCACAATGTGCACAAAGAGCAGATCCTCAACTGGCTGCTGGCCAACGAGACCTATCAGAAAGCCATCGTGTTCACCAACACCCGCGCCGCCGCCGACCGCATCTACGGCCGCCTGGTGGCCCAGGAATACAAGGCGTTCGTGCTGCACGGCGAGAAAGACCAGAAGGACCGCAAGCTGGCCATCGATCGCCTCAAGGCTGGCGGCGTGAAGATCCTGGTGGCCACCGACGTCGCCGCCCGTGGCCTGGACGTGGACGGCCTGGACCTGGTGATCAACTTCGACATGCCGCGCAGTGGCGACGAATACGTGCACCGCATCGGCCGTACCGGGCGTGCCGGCAATGATGGCCTGGCCATCTCGCTGATCTGCCACGGCGACTGGAACCTGATGTCGAGCATCGAGCGCTACCTCAAGCAGTCGTTCGAGCGCCGCACCATCAAGGAAGTCAAAGGCACCTACACCGGGCCGAAGAAGGTCAAGGCGTCGGGCAAGGCCGTTGGCGTGAAGAAGAAAAAGACCGACGCCAAGGGCGACAAGAAGAAAACCGGTGCCAAGTCGCCGACCAAGCGCAAGATCGCCAACCGGCCGAAGACCGACAACCTGTCGCTCGTCAGCAAGGACGGCATGGCGCCGCTCAAGCGCCGCAAGCCTGAAGCCCCGGCTGCCGAATAAGGCGCAGGTGATGTGAAAAAACCGGACGATTGTCCGGTTTTTTTATGCCGTCAGTTCTTGGCCTTGGCAGAAGCTTCCTTGAGTTCCTTAAGCCGGGCGTCGATCAGCTGGCACTTGTCAGGGAACTCCGCGCTTTCGGTGTCCAGGTCCATCTTCTGCAGCTCGTCGTTCATCTCCTTGGCCTTGGTCGGGTTCTGTTCGGTCAGCTTGGCCACTTCCTGGGCCAGTTGCTCGCGCTTGGCCGTGGCCTCGTCGGGGGTACAGGCCCAGGCGGGCAGGGCGGTCAACAAGGTGGCGGCAATGGCCAGGTTCATCAGGGTTTTCATGGGTGGACCTCCTTGGCAGGGATACTCAGTGGAGGTCGCGGGCATTGGGAAAGTTCACACTAATGACGCTCGTCTGCTGAGCTGAACGGCCAGTGACGTGGCCGGTCACACCTTTAACGGGCTACTTTCCACCCGCCCGCAGGAGGAATCAGGATGACGACTTACAACTGGGATCTGATCGAACGTCTGCTGCATGAAGTGCAGAACGGCGAGGGCAGCTTCGCCCCGCGCAAATACGCCGAGCAGGAAGCGGCCGAGAAGGCCACGGCGGGCGAGTCCACCGGCAACCTGGACCCGCTAAAGAAGACCGCTGCGGACTACGAAGCGCTGCTGTTCAAGCGCGGTTTTATCGAGTCGCGCCCCGAAGATGAGGGCGGCAATGGCGAGAATTTCATCCTGACCCCGTTGGGAGCACAGTTGTTGGCGTTGATCGACAGCTCGATCCCTGGCAATGATCACCCGCGTCAGGTGCTGGATGAACAGCCTGACGCGCTGGACCCGGCGACCTTCGCCGAGGTGGCCTCCAAGGCCCAGATCGCCTGACCCCCTCACGCCCCGGCGCTGCCGCAATGCCGGGGCGAAACTGTCAGATCGGTAATCTGCCGCTAAGCTGGCTGACAGCCGGCCCTGCCTACTCTGCTGCCATTCAACTCATGGATTTGAATCGGCATGCACTCCAACACTACCCGACGTACCTTCGTCAAAGGCCTGGCTGCCGGCAGCTTGCTGGGCGGGCTCGGCCTCTGGCGCAGTCCGGTGTGGGCCTTGACCAGTCCCGGCCAACCCACGGTGCTGGCCGGCACCGAATTTGATCTGTTCATCGACCAGAGCCCGGTCAACCTCACTGGCCGTAAACGCACGGCACTGACTATCAATGGCAGCCTGCCCGGCCCGCTGCTGCGCTGGCGTGAAGGCGACACCGTGACCTTGCGCGTGAACAACCGCCTGGCCGAACCGACGTCGATCCATTGGCACGGCATTCTCCTGCCGTCGAACATGGACGGCGTACCGGGATTGAGCTTCAAGGGCATCGAGCCGGGTGGCGTGTTTGTCTACCAATTCACGGTCAAGCAGCACGGCACGTACTGGTACCACAGCCATTCCGGGTTCCAGGAGCAGCAGGGCGTGTATGGCCCGCTGGTGATCGACCCGAGGGAGCCCGAGCCCTACACCTACCAGCGCGACTACGTGGTGATGCTGTCGGACTGGACCGACGAAGACCCGGTCGCCTTGATGAAAACCCTCAAGAAACAGTCCGACTACTACAACCTGCACAAGCCGACCGTGGGCGACTTCGTGCGGGATGTGGGCAAGCAAGGCGGGTCGGCCACGGTGGCTGACCGCCTGATGTGGGCGCAAATGAAGATGAACCCCACGGACTTGGCCGACGTCAGCGGCGAAACCTACACCTACCTGCTCAACGGCCAACCGCCGGAGCGCAACTGGACCGGCGTATTCAAGGCGGGCGAGACGATCCGGTTGCGCTTTATCAACGGCTCGGCAATGAGCTATTTCGATGTGCGCATTCCGGGGCTGAAGATGACCGTGATTGCCGCCGATGGCCAGCCAGTGCAGCCGGTGAGCGTCGACGAGTTCCGTATCGCCGTGGCGGAGACCTTCGATGTAATGGTCGAGCCGACGGCCGAGGCTTACACGCTGTTCGCCCAGTCAATGGACCGCAGTGGTTATGCCCGCGGCACGCTTGCCCGACAAACCGGGGCGATGGCCACCGTACCGGCACTGGACCCGCGCCCCTGGATCACCATGGAGGATATGGGCATGGGTGGGATGGACCACGGCGCCATGGCGGACATGCCGGATATGGCGGGCATGGATCACAGTGCCATGTCGATGCAGGCCCATCCGGCCAGCGAGCAAGACAACCCGCTGGTGGATATGCAAGCCATGAGCCCGGTGCCCAAGCTCGACGATCCCGGCATCGGCCTGCGCAACAACGGCCGGCGTGTCCTGACTTACGCCGACCTGCGCAGCGCCTTCGAAGACCCTGACGGACGAGATCCCGGTCGCACCATCGAACTGCACCTCACTGGGCATATGGAGAAATTCGCCTGGTCATTCAATGGCGTGAAGTTCTCCGATGCCGAACCCTTGCAGCTGACCTACGGCGAGCGCGTCCGACTGGTGCTGGTCAACGACACCATGATGAGTCACCCCATTCACCTGCACGGCCTGTGGAGTGACCTGGAGGACGAAAACGGCCAGTTCCAGGTGCGCAAGCACACCATCGACATGCCGCCGGGCTCACGGCGCAGCTACCGGGTGACCGCCGACGCCCTGGGGCGCTGGGCCTACCACTGCCACCTGCTGTACCACATGGAAATGGGCATGTTTCGCGAGGTGCGCGTGCATGAATAAGGAAACGAGCATGAGCCGTCGTGTCTTATCCGTCTTGATCGCACTGGCGTTTGCTCCAATGGCGGCGCAGGCCGACGAATTCCAGGGCATGAGCCCGGCGACACCGGCGCTCACTGAGAGCCGCACACCGATCCCCGTATTGACGGACGCCGATCGCGCTTCGGTCTATAACGCGCCTGGTGGGCACGTGGTTCACGACAGTGGCATCAATTCCCTGCTGCTGATCAACCAGTTGGAATGGCAAGGCGGCGAGGGTGATGGCGCGCTGAACTGGGATATCAAGGGCTGGATCGGTGGCGATATCGATCGCCTGTGGCTGCGCAGCGAAGGCGAGCGCAGCGCCGGTCGCACCGAAAGCGCTGAAGTCCAGGCGTTGTGGGGGCATGCCATCAGTCCTTGGTGGGACCTGGTCGGCGGTGTGCGGCAGGACTTCAAACCCGGTGACGGCCAGACCTGGGCGGCCTTCGGCGCGCAGGGCATGGCGCTGTACAACTTTGAAGCCGAAGCCACGTTGTTTGTCGGTGAAGCCGGGCGCACTGCTGCGCGGCTGGAGGGCGACTACGACATCCTGCTGACCAACCGGCTGATCCTGCAGCCCACCGCCGAACTCAACTTTTATGGGCGCAACGATCCGCAGCGCGGCGTCGGTTCGGGTCTGTCGGACAGTGAGTTGGGCCTGAGGCTGCGTTACGAAGTGCGCCGCGAATTTGCGCCCTATGTGGGCGTGACCTGGAATCGCAGCTACGGCCAGACCGCGCAATACGCC
Source organism: Pseudomonas sp. IPO3749 (assembly GCF_013386605.1). Taxonomy (NCBI): domain Bacteria; kingdom Pseudomonadati; phylum Pseudomonadota; class Gammaproteobacteria; order Pseudomonadales; family Pseudomonadaceae; genus Pseudomonas; species Pseudomonas sp. IPO3749. The sequence continues at coordinate 37,470 of NZ_JACARN010000020.1, forward strand.
AGGGATGAAGGCGAAGACACGCGGCAACTGCGCTGGGCCGTGGGTGTGCGCTTGTGGTTCTGACGTTTTTACTCTTCCTATAACTCGCCGCCATGAGCGGCCTGGAGCCTTGCATGTCGATGTTGAAAACCGCCCTGGCGGGCCTTGTGTTGTGCACCAGCGTGGCGGCTTCAGCCCATCCCACGCTGCTGTCTTCCAGCCCGGCATCCGGTGCCCAGGGTGCTGCACCCGCAGTGATTGAACTGCGCTTCTCGGAAAACCTGCTGACGCAGTTTTCCGGCGCCAAGCTGACCATGACCGATATGCCCGGCATGCCCAATTCGCCAATGCCGGTAAAGGCCAGTGTCGCCGCCAGTGCTGATCCCAAAGTGATGCTGATCAAGCCGGCCTCCACGCTGACGGCGGGCACCTATCGGGTGGACTGGCGTGCGGTGTCGTCCGATACCCACCCGATCCTTGGCAATGTGGTGTTCAGCGTCCAGCCATGAGTGAACTGGTCCCGGTGTTACTGCGCTTCGCCCTGTATCTGGACTTGATGCTGCTGTTTGGACTGGGGCTGTTCGGCCTGTATGCAGACAGCCGGTTGCTGAGTCTGAGGCCGCGGCTACGGACATTGGCGGGGCTGGGTTTGCTGCTGTCGGTGGCGTCGTTGCTGTCCATGACCCAGGCCATGAGCGGCGCCGAGGATTGGCCAACACTGTGGACGCACCTGCAGATGATGCTCTGGCACACCGAATTGGGCTGGACGTGGTGGCTACGCATTGCAGCGCTGGTTCTGGTTGCACTCAATACCCGGTTGGCCACCGGGTTCGGCGGTATCGCGTTGGTGACGCTGGCCTGGACCGGGCATGGGGTGATGCATGAAGGCTCGTTGGGGCTGTGGCATCTTCTCAGCGACAGTGCGCATCTGCTGGCAGCGGCGGGCTGGGTCGGGGCATTGGCGGCGTTCGGGCTGATGTTGAGGCGTACATCTGAGCAGGCGGTGCCAGTGTTGGCACATGCCTTGGCAGGCTTCGAGCGTGTCGGCGCAGTCTTCGTCGTGGTGCTGATTGGCACGGGCGTGGCGAATTATCTGTTTGTGATTGGACCGAACCTGGATGGCATTACGGGCGGCGTCTACGCGATCCTGTTGTGCTTGAAGTTGGGCTTGTTTGGATTGATGTTGGGGCTGGCGGCGCTTAATCGCTCACACCTGACGCCGTTGTTGCAGCGCTCCCTGGCGGCGGGTGACCACCGAGCAGCGCGTGAGGCCTTGCGTCGTAGCATCACCCTGGAGTTTGCGGCGGTGGTGCTGATCCTGGGGCTGGTGGCCTGGTTGGGAACCTTGGCCCCCCGCTAGGACTGCGCACTTTTCAGGCATTTGAGCGCCTGGAAGTCGCTACGCACCTTGTCGATTTTCTGGGTGAGCTTCTGCCGTTGCTGCACGGTGCTTTCGGCCATCACGTCGACAATCAGGCTGCGGGCCGCGGCTTCCGTCTGTGCGTAGGCGCTGCGGTATTGCGGGGTCCACAGGCTTTCGCGGTCTACCAGCAACTGCTGCATTTTCTGTGGGAAGTCGGCGTTTTTGCGCTGTTGCACGGCGTCGATAAACTGCGCCTGCCAGCGGGCGCGGTTGCCGATCCATTCCTCGTTCTGCTCGCCCAGTGCAATGGACCAGGCGGTCACGCGGTTCTGCTGGCTGGCGCTGAGCGGGCCGATCCAGGCGTCCAGTCGCTTGTTCATGCGCTCGGCGCGTTCCTTGATCTGCTGGGCCAGGGGCGGCTTGAGGTATTCGTCCTGGCGTTTGCGCAGGTCCTTGGCCAGGGCATCGCTCATTTCCTTGACCTGCTGATCGTCCAGGCCTTGGAGCAGTTCGATGGCGGAGGGCGTGATCTCACGGGCGACGTCGTCGATGGCCTGTTTGGCCTCGGTGGTGCGGGCCTGGAGCGCGGCGTCGGTGACCTGGTTGTTGTCGGCCATCTGTTGCAGGCGGTCCAGCCAATCCAGGTAACCCGGCAGTTGGGTGGTGCAGTGCCAGGCCAGGTGTTCCTTGAGCGTGTCGTTGAACCAACTCTTCTGCCCGGCATTCATGTCCAGGTAGTCGTTGAGGGTCCAAGGGATGATCACGTCGAGGTTGCGATAGGCCAGGCCCACGCGATTGCAACCGGTGAGCACCAGGCTCAGGGTCAGCAGTACCACCAGTAGTTTGAGCCGACGCAGCATGGGCGGGTCCTTCGCAGAGTGGGTTATCACATGTGAACCCGCGCCGGGTGCGACAGTTCAGCCCCTCAATAAAACGGCCGTGCGGCCTTCAGCGTCAACAGGCCATCGCATTGCGAGTTGTGTCCGGAATAGGCCGAGCAATCCCCGCCGCTAAGGCTGGAGTCGCTGTAGATCAGGTTCAAGTCCACGCCCATCCACTGCCGGGAGAATTGCACCGACCAGTCGCTGAAGGTGCGGATGGAGCCGCCCTCCACTGAAACCGGCGTGCCCAACTGATGAGTGGTGTACTTCATGCTGACGCCAATGCCGAACGGCTGGGTGCCGCCAAGGTCGGCAAACAGGGTGCTGTCCTGGCGATCCGGGTCGTTGCTGAAAGAGGCGCCGAAGCGATTGCCCAATAGGTTCAGGCCACCGTAGAACTCCTGGCTGTCGAGGGGGCTGAGCTTGGGGTAGCTGTAGTGGATCAGGCCCACTTCGTAGCCCAGGGTCTGGTCGAAGGGGTGCTTGAAGCCCATGTAGGAATCGACTTCGAGGTTGCTGGACGAGGACAGGCCCATGTTCGGGGAAAACTGGCCGAAGTACAGGCCGCTGTCGTGGCTAAGGTCCAGCCCGCCATGGAACGAATCGCTGCCGGGAGACGTTGGCTTGACCAGGCCCTGGGCCATGCTGCGGCTGGGCGTCGTGCCCAATTTCAAGTCGAAGTCACCCAATTCACGCTGGAAGATCTGCGCTTCGGCGAGAGGGCTGGCAATCAGGGCACCGACCAGGAACATGCAGGGTTTGAACATGCTTCACTCCATGAAAAGCGAGGAGCAGTGACGGAGAAAATCGGGCAGATGCCCGTGCTAGACGTGTGCAAGCATACCGGCGAATGCCAGGCGGTGAGGCCCGTTCGTCGATTAGCGCGTGATTGAAGGTATTGCAGAGGGTCTTTCGGGCTCTAGTCCTAGCGCCTTGAAGGCAAGACGCTTAGGGACCAGTGTGTTGCGCGGTATTACTTCTTACCCAGGCTGATCTGCTTGGATGGGCCGAAAGTCTGGCCGCTCACGCCCTTGGCAATCTGCTGGATTTCGCCGCCGGACTTGAGGAAGGCAGCAATCTGGCTGTTGATCGATTCGCTGGTTTCAACGGCGGGAGCTGGCTTTGCTTTGCTGTTGGATGCTTTTACGCGCATGGCGGCCACTAACCTGTAGAAAATTAACTTGGCCAGGCATCGTACAGGAAATACTTGACAATTGCTTGGCAAATATCCCCCGGGAATAAGTGGGACGGTGGGAAATAGCCGAAGTTGATCGCTGAAATAATCCCCTAACTTACTGTTTTAACTCGAAACCGTGGAGCTGTCCGCGTCCGACTGCGTGGAAAATTTGGGCCGATTGATCAGACGAGCGGGGCAGCGCCATGGCAACCCGCGATTTTTCAGGCACGCGCGCGTGGCGAGCGCAACTCGGGTAGAATGCCGCCCACGTAATGAGGGTATTGAAAATGGCTTTGGTCGGGCGCTACAACAGCTTGCAAGTGGTTAAACACACTAACTTTGGTTTGTACCTGGACGGTGCGCAAGATGGCGAAATCCTCTTGCCTAATCGGTATATCCCCAAAGATATTCCCAGTGAAGATGAAGACTGGCTTAACGTTTTCATTTACCTGGACAGCGATGACAAACTTATCGCCACCACTGAAAAGCCCAAAGTTCAAGTGGGTGAGTTCGCCAGTTTGAAAGTGGTAGAAGTCAACAGCATTGGCGTGTTCCTCGATTGGGGCCTGCCCAAGGACCTGTTGCTGCCGTATTCGGAAGAAAAACGCCAGATGACCGCAGGCGAATATTGCGTGGTGCACGTCTACCTCGACAAGCACACCAAGCGCATCACCGCCACTGCGCGCCTGGATCGCTACCTGGACAAGACGCCGGCCAACTACCAGGTGGGCCAGGAAGTCGACCTGCTGGTGGCCGAAGCCACTGACATGGGCTTCAAGGCGATCATCAACAACAAGCATTGGGGCCTGATCCACAAGAACGAAGTGTTCAAGTTCCTGCGCCCAGGTAAAGAAGAAAAAGGCTTTATCAAAGAGATCCGCGCCGATGGCAACATCAGCCTGAGCTTGCAGCCGGTTGGCCAGGAAGCGGCCTCCAGCCTCAACTCGAAGATCCTCGCCAAGTTGCGTGAAAACAACGGCAGCTTGCCGGTCAGCGACAAGAGCGATCCGGCGGTGATCAGCAACTTGTTCGGTGTGAGCAAGGGCAACTTCAAGAAGGCCATTGGTGCGTTGTACAAGCAGGGCCAGATCGTGATTCATGCGGATCGCATTGAACTAAGCTGATCACGCTTTGCTCTTCTGTAGACGCCCGTCGGCGTCTACAGAGGTTGCATCAATGAGCAAGAAATCGCTGTTCGCCTACCTCGGCACGTTGCTTGCCTTCCTGGTGCTGGATGGTCTCTGGCTCGGTGTCCTCATGGGACCCACCTATAAATCCCTGCTGGGTCCACTGATGCTGGACCAACCCCGCCTGTTGCCCGCCACACTCTTCTATCTCCTGTACGTGCTTGGTTGCGTGGTGTTCGTGGTCTTGCCCAGCGCAAGCTGGCAACGCGCTGCACGCCTGGGTGCCTTGCTGGGCCTGGTCGCCTATGGCACCTATGACTTGAGCAACTGGGCCACGCTGCAAGGTTGGTCTGCGCAGTTGGCGGTCATGGACATGGCGTGGGGCACCTTCCTGACTGCAGCCTGCTGCACGGCAGGTTATCTGTGTGCACATCGAGTGCAGCGCTGATTGTGTACAGGATTTTTGTGCACCTTTGCTGAGCGTAGGCCCTGTGTCCAAGCCTGTTCCCCTCCCTTTGGAACGCCGTTCCAGAGGGATTGGGCTCAATTGGCACGCATTCTGCTGAATACCTCGTATACAAACCATGCCGCCTCCCGTATGCACACCCGTGACGGAAGCGCAGGCCGGTATTTCGAGGAGCCCCGCGATGACCGAACAATTGCCCAAAGGCTACAGCCCACGCCTGTATAACCAGGACCTGGGCCCGCTGCCGCAAAAGTGGAACTGGTACAACATTTTCGCCTTCTGGATGAGCGACGTGCACAGCGTCGGCGGTTATGTGTTCGCTGCCAGCCTCTTCGCCTTGGGCCTCGCCAGTTGGCAGGTGCTGATCGCCTTGCTCGCCGGGATCTGCATCGTGCAAGTGATCGCCAATCTGGTAGCCAAACCGAGCCAGCAAGCCGCTGTGCCTTATCCGGTGATCTGTCGCCTGGCATTTGGTGTGTTTGGCGCGAACATTCCTGCGGTGATTCGCGGCTTGATCGCGGTGGCCTGGTATGGGATTCAGACATACCTGGCGTCGAGCGCCTTGATCATCGTGGTGCTGCGCTTCTTCCCACAGATGGCGGTGTACGCAGAGCCGCATTTCGCAGGTTTGTCCTACCTTGGTTGGTTTGGTTTCCTCAGCCTGTGGCTGTTGCAAGCGGCGGTGTTCTGGGCCGGCATGGAATCCATCCGGCGTTTTATCGATTGGGCGGGGCCTGTGGTCTACGCGGTGATGTTCGCCCTGGCGGGCTGGATCGTGTGGAAGGCGGGCTGGTCGAACATCAGCTTCACCCTGGCGGAAAAATCGCTGTCGGGCTGGCAGGCCTTCGGCCAGGTGATCGTGGCGACGGCGTTGGTGGTGTCGTACTTCTCCGGGCCGACCCTGAACTTCGGTGACTTCAGCCGCTACTGCCGCAGCATGCAGGACGTACGGCGCGGCAACTTCTGGGGGCTGCCGGTGAATTTCCTGGCGTTTTCCCTGGTCACCGTGGTGATCGTCTCGGGCACTTTGCCGGTGTTCGGTGAAATGCTGCATGACCCGATCGCCACGGTTTCGCGCATCGATAACAGCATGGCGGTGTTGCTGGGGGCGTTTGCTTTTGTCACCGCGACCATCGGTATCAATATCGTCGCCAACTTCGTGTCCCCAGCCTTTGACTTCGCCAACGTTGCGCCGAGCAAGATCAGCTGGCGCGCGGGTGGGATGATCGCTGCGGTGGCGTCGATCTTCATCACACCGTGGAACCTGTTCAATAACCCGCTGATGATCCATTACACCCTGGATATTCTCGCGGCTTTTATCGGGCCACTGTTCGGCATCCTGCTGGTGGATTTCTACCTGATCAAAAAACAGCAGATCGACGTGGACGCGTTGTTCGATGACAGCCCGAGCGGACGTTACTACTTCGACGGTGGTGTGAACTGGACGGCGGTCAAGGCGCTGGTGCCTGCGACGCTGGTGGGCGTCGCGATCACCTTTACCCCGGCGTTGCAGGGCATGGCCAACTTTGCCTGGTTTACCGGCTGCTTCCTGGGTGGGCTGTTTTTCCTGGTGTTGGCGCGGCGTGAACAGGGGCGTGTGCCTGCACCGCTGGTTGCCGGCTGACCAGGATCGAGCCCGCCAACAGCAAGCCAGCGCCGGCCACCACCAGTGCCGGTTGCAGCCCACCACTCAGGTGGCTGCTGATCGAGGCCAGCAACGGCCCGCTCAATTGGCCGATGGCGAAGCTGGCGGTCAGCAGTCCGGTGCTGCGCTGGTAGCCGTGGGGCGCGACCTCGCGCAGGCGTGCCATCACCAACTGCATGCAGGCCAGGAACGGCCCGCCGCACAGCAGCACCCCCAATGCCAGGCCCCAGCCATTGCCCAGCAAGCAGGCAAACACTCCGGCCGCTTGCAGCCACAATGTGGTCATCAGCCAGCGGCGAGTGGTGTCTGGGTCCTTGCGGCGCAGGGTCGCCACCACCACGCCAATCGCGGCGGCCAGGCCGAAGCATGGCCAGAACAGGTCGGCTTGCCAGGCACCTTTGAATTGCGCGCTGGCCATCTGCGATAGGAACGTCGCCGGGATGATGTAGCCAAGACCATACAACACATAAATCCAGCACAAATGCGCGATGCTGCCGTTGCTTCCAGCATCGGTCTGGCCGACAACGGGCGTGCCGCTGGCGGAGGGCTTCGGCAGGAAAGGCAGGATGGCCAGCAACATCACCAGCGCCACCCCGCCATACACCAGCCACAATGTGCCCGAATTTTGCCCCATCAGATTCGAGCCCAACGCCAGTAAGCCAGTCAACAAAATCCCCAGCCCCGGCCCGGCGAAGACCAAGGCACCCAGGCGCGGACGTCCGGCGGCAATCGCCAGTGGCTGGCTCAGGCTAGTGATCATCACCAGCGCCCAGGCGCTCGCGACCCCGGTCCCAAAGCGCAGCAACAGGTGCGGCCAGAACCCGTGGGCCCAGTACGAGGCGAGCGTCAGCAGCACGCACAACCACAACCCGCCATATAAGCGCCCACGGACATGGTGGTGGCTGCGTGCGAAGATCGAATCCACCGCGCCGACGAAGTAGCCCAGGTAGTTGGCGGCGGCAATCAGGCCGGCGCCGGTCAGGTCGATCTGCCCTTCACTGAGCAGATGGGGCATTTGGGGAGTGAGGGCGAAGCGGCCAATGCCCATCGCCATCATCAGGGCGACAAAGCTGGCGAGTAAGCGGACTAAAGGAGACATGTTCAGTATTCCTGCGGGTAAACGAATACCCTCAGGCTAAAGTGGATTGACTTTCTGCAAAAATGAATAATAGTGAGTAACTTGTTCAGTTTTGGAGAAAGGTATGGAGTTCAGTCAATTGCGCATTTTCCAGGCGGTGGCGGAAGAGGGCTCCATCACGCGTGCGGCTGAGCGCTTGCATCGGGTGCCGTCGAACCTGTCGACGCGCCTCAAACAAATGGAGGAGCAGCTCGGCGTAGAGCTGTTCGTGCGTGAGCGCCAGCGCTTGCAGCTGTCACCGGCCGGCAAGGTGTTGCTGGACTACAGCACTCGACTGCTGGCCCTGCACGACGAAGCCCACGGCGCGGTGCAAGGCGGGCAACCGGCCGGCGATTTTGTGGTGGGTAGCATGTACAGCACAGCGGCGGTGCATCTGCCGAAGCTGCTGGCGGGCTATCACAAGGCTTATCCAATGGTGAATCTTCAGGTGCAATCGGCACCCAGCGGAGAACTGCTCGAAGGGTTGATCACCGGCCGGCTGGATGCGGCATTTGTGGATGGCCCCATCACCATCGCTTCCCTGGACGGTGTGCCTTTGTGCGAAGAACGCCTGGTGCTGATCTGCGAGGCCGACCATCCGCCAGTACAGGGTCCGCAGGATGTGGCGGGGCGTTCGGTGTTCACCTTCCGTCGCAGCTGTGCCTATCGCACCCGGCTGGAAACCTGGTTTTCCCATGAGCGGGTGGCCATGGGCCGGGCGATTGAGATCGAGTCTTATCAGGGCATGCTGGCGTGCGTGATCGCCGGATCCGGGGTGGCATTGATGTCCGAATCCATGCTGGAGAGCCTGCCCGGCAAGGACAGCGTGTCCGTTCATCCGCTGAAAGGGCCTTTTGCCACTGCGACCACTTGGCTGATGTGGCGAAAGGGTATGCTCGGCGCTAACCTCAACGCATGGATCGACCTGCAGCAAGCTGGCAAGGCTGAGGTCCTGCACGACACGCGCGCCATTGCTTGAGCGATCCGTCAGGATTTTGATGAATTCAGTAATAGTTCGTTGTGGTTTCGTTCAAGCATTACGTAGGACTTAGGGCTACTATCACTGTAGGAAAAGGCGACAGAACTTGCGCCTACCAGCATTACCCTCAAAGGGGGCAACCATGAAAGAGAAAATTCAAAACTGGCTCCATGATCTGGGTGTTGCACTGGGCTTGATCGAGCCTCCGCTGCAACCCGTGCCGATTCGCACCGATGACGAGCAACGTCGCCCACGTCGCAGGTAAGTCCTGGAAGCGCTCACGCGATCCAATCGCGCGGGCGCTGACACTTCGGGTCGTTCTTCAGGGCGTGTTCGGTTCCCTGTAATCAGGCTGTATTCGCTGTACATTTCGTAGTGTCCGCAACTGTCTGACGAGGCATGCCTCATTGTCAGAGCCTTCTTCTTATTTTGTCATCCGTGCCCTTTTCCCGGTTCGTCCTTCTATATTTTTGCCTTCACATGGATGAATGGGCATTGGAATGTCGAGCATTGATAGCGAAGGCATGTTGATTTCCGAAAGAGTCGAACTCCGTCGGTTTCCAACGATCGAGCATGGGGATTTGCGTAGCGTGAGCGCTTTGGTAGTCCACCAGACGGACGCTCCGACGGCGCAACACACCTTTAATGCTTACCTTGCCAAGGGCAATGGAGCGCACTTTCTCATCGAGAAAAATGGCGTGATCTATCAGACGGCGAGCCTCAAAAAACGCTGTTACCACGTTGGGCGCTATCTGCGCTCCAAGTGCCTGGCAAAGGATAAGGCGACGTGCGATACCGCTCAAATCCAACCTATCCAGGCACTCACCTGGGCCTTGCAGATTCGAGCGCTGGACCGCTATGAGCGCACCAAGGACTACCCTGAGCGATACCCGATGAACGCGGACTCTTTGGGAATTGAATTGGTCGGCAAGCATCTGGATGCTGCCCGTTACGAGGACGTGACCGCTATGCAGAATCAATCCCTGCGGTGGTTGGTGGCTGAGTTGTATGGCCATTTCCGCCTGACGCCGGAGGACGTCTACACGCATCCGCAAATCTCCTACAAACATCCGGGTGAAGCCAGTAGCGCGGTGTGGCAATGAACCTGCGGCGAGGGTTGTTGGGCGTATGGGTGATACTTGCCGGGCGCGCGGCCTGCGCTGCGGATATCGACGGCATTGCCATCTCGGGCTTCCACTCCGAAGAACCGGAGCGCTGTCGACCCAGCGACGTTATGTTGGATGAGCGACAAGTCGCGTCCTTCTTCAAGCGCGCTGAACTTATTAACGCACGCACGCTGCATGACGAATACGACTGGGCACCTTGTTACCTCGAAGGCACACTGAAGTATCGCGGCAAGGCGTGTACTTGGCGGGTGAGGGCGGGGGCCACAGGGGAGATCGAATGCCCTGCAACCGAGCAGTATTTTGGCTGTAAGTCTTGCGGTGATTTGTTCGAACAGGTCCGCCTGGATGCTGAGTAAAAAAACGGGCACGACATCCGACGTCGCACCCGCTGAAGAAACCGCTCTAAACCTCTTTGTATCTCAAACCGCGTTGGCCGCCATACCCTCTGGCCGGCGCGATAGCAAACTCACCACTACAAAACTCACCAGCCCAATCGCCAGACTGTAGTAGATCGGCGTGTTTGCATCCAATCCGTCCTTGATCATGAACACCAGCGCCGTCACGAAGCCCAGGGTCATGGAGGTGATGGCGCCTGAGGTGGTGGCGCGCTTCCAGAAGATCGCGCCGATCAGCGGGATCAACATGCCGCCCACCAACAGGTTGTAGGCCAGGGTCAAGGCGCTGATCACATCGCTCACCACCAGGGCGATACCCAGCACGGCAATGCCGGTCAGCATCGTGAACAGGCGGTTGATGGCCAGGCTCGACTGTTTGCCGCCCCGCAGGCGTGGCAGCAGGTCTTCGGTCAGGACGGTGGAGGCGGCGAGCAGGCCGGCACTGGCGGTGGACATCATTGCCGCCAGTGCTGCGGCAATCACCAGGCCACGGATGCCGTCCGGCAGCGAGGCTTTGACGATGGCGGCAAAGGCGTTGTTGACGTTATCCAGGTCCGGGATCAGTACATGGGCGGCCATGCCGATCAGCGCACAGGCCAGGCCGTAGAGGATGCAATAGAAACCGGCGAACGTGCCTGCGTACTTGGCGACCTTTTCGTCACGGGCGGTGAACACCCGCTGCCAGATGTCCTGGCCGATCAGGATGCCGAAGAAGTAGATCATGAAGTAGGTGATGATCGTGTCCCAACCGATCGCGGTGAAGCTGAAACTCGACGCGGGCAGCTTGGCCACCAGTTCGTCCCAGCCGCCGACGCGGTACAGGCAGATCGGCAAGAGGATGAACATCAGGCCGACGGTCTTGATCACGAATTGCACGATGTCAGTGAGCGTCAGCGACCACATGCCGCCGATGGTCGAGTACACCACCACCACGCCACCGCCGAGCAGCACCGAGATCCAGAACGGCAGGCCGAACAGCACTTGCAGCACGGTGCCGATGGCCAGGATCGAGGTCACGCCGATCATCAGCGCGTAGGCCAGCATGATCACCGCGCTGGCCTGGCGGGCCATGGGGTTGTAGCGTTTTTCCAGCACCTGGGTCACGGTGAAGATCTTCAGCTTCAGCAGCGGCTTGGCCAGGAACAGGTTCAGCGCAATGATGCCCATGCCCAGCGCGGCACACAGCCAGAAGCCGGAGATGCCATGCACGTAGCCCAGGCGCACGGTGCCGACGGTGGACGCCCCGCCCAACACCGTTGCGGCCATGGTGCCCATGTACAGCGACGGGCCCAGGTTGCGCCCGGCCACCAAGTAGTCTTCATGGGTCTTGGCGCGGCGCATGCCGTAGTAGCCGAGCACGAGCATGCCGGCGGCGTAGATGAGTACGACGAATAAATCCAAAGCCATGACGGCGGTTCTCCGATTATCTTTTTATTGTGATGAAGAGGCTTGCTGTGGTGAGGACGCTTGTTGTGGCGAGGGAGCTTGCTCCCGTTCGACAGCGAAGCTGGAGCCAGCTTTTTTGGGGCCGCTACGCAGCCCAGCGGGAGCAAGCTCCCTCGCCACAACGGCCGGCCCATAAACAGCCGCCGGTTCCGGGAACACACGAAGCAAGGTCAGGTACACCACCGAGGCCAGCCCCAGCGTCACCGGCAAACTGATATCAATGCCATCGGCCAGATTGCCCAGCGGCCCGACAAACTGCCCCGGCAGGTTGACGAAGCACAGGCCCACCAGCGCACTCGGGATCCAGGCCCCCAGCCCGCGCCAGTTCCAGCCATGGCTGAACCAGTAGCGGCCGCCGGTTTCACCGCGCGTGAACACCTGCAGGTCATCCGGGCAGTAGAAGCCGCGACGCACGATCAGGCCGATGATCATCATCACCATCCACGGCGTGGTGCAGGTGATGATCAACACGGCGAAGGTCGACACGCTCTGCACCAGGTTGGCGGCGAAACGTCCGATAAAGATGAAGGCAATCGACATCACCCCGATCAGCAATGTGGCCTTGACCCGCGACAGCAGGCGCGGGAATACGCTGGACATGTCCAACCCGGTGCCATACAGCGACGTGGTGCCGGTGGACATGCCGCCGATCACCGCGATCAGGCACACCGGCAGGAAGAACCAGCTCGGCGCCACGGCCAGCAAACCGCCGACATAGTTGTTGGCCGCAATATAGTCCGGTGCCTTGATCGCGACGATGGTCGCGGTGGCCAGGCCGAACAGGAAGGGGATCAAGGTGGCGATTTGCGCCAGGACCACTGCCAGCATGATGCGTATTTTCGGCGTCTCACGCGGGATGTAGCGCGACCAGTCACCCAGGAACGCGCCGAACGAAATCGGATTGCTCATGGCCACCAGTGCGGCGCCGATAAAGGCGGCCCAGAAGCCGGTCTGGCCCAGCGCTACGGTGCCGGCGAAGTGGCTGTCGAAGGCCGGCGCAAACGCGAAAATCCCCAGCAGGAACAGCAGGCTCGCCGCCCACACGGCAATGCGATTGACCCACAGCATGAAGCGAAAGCCGTAGATACACACGGTCAGCACCAGAATCGCGAACACGCCGTAGGCCAGGCCCAGGCTCAGGTCGGTTTCCGGCAAGCCAATCAGACGTTTCGCACCGCCCACCAGCGCATCACCTGAACTCCACACCGACAGTGAGAAGAAGGCAATCGCCGTCAGCAGCGAGAGAAATGAGCCGACAATCCGCCCGTGTACGCCAAAGTGCGCACCGGAAGACACCGCGTTGTTGGTGCCATTGATCGGCCCGAACAGGCCCATCGGCGCCAGGATCAGCGCGCCCACCAGCACGCCCAGCACAATCGCCCAGACACCGGCCTGGAACGACAGGCCGAACAGCACGGGAAAAGAACCCAGCACGGCGGTGGCAAAGGTGTTCGCACCGCCGAAGATCAGTCGGAACAGATCCTTGGGGCCGGCGGTACGCTCATGGTCCGGGATCTGCTCGACCCCGTTGGTTTCTATCTTGCGAATACTTTTATCGTTGTTTTTATTATTCATGATCTGCTCCGATCACATTGGCTAAGGGGGCGGCAGCCCTTCCGGCATAGCGGACAAATGTTCGTGACAGGCCAGCCACAGGCCTTGTTTTTGTTCTGTGCGAGACTCTTGCCGTTTGAAGACAATGGTCTCGCGTTCCTGGCTAAAAAATTGCTCCCCGTTCATGCGCAGCTCAGTGGCCACGTCATGCATGAAAATCGCCACGTCACCTTGCAGGCTGACAAAGGCGTTGCTCGAGGTGCAGGACAGCACCTCGAACCCCTCGTCCCGACGCCAGCGGTCCCACAACGCCTGGTAGGCGTCGCGACTGAGCAGCGGCTGGGGCAGGGTGTAGAACACGAAGCTGGCGTCCGCCGTGAACGCGCCGAAGTAGGCGGCGCGGTCATTGCGGGCGAAGGCCGCCACCAGGTCGGCGGCGGCTTGTAGTACTTCTTGGGCGCTCATCAGCGATGGGCCACGCCAGGCAGTACGCAGAGCATCTCGTACAGCAGGTTGGCGCCCAGCAGCGAAGTGTTGCCGGTGGTGTCGTAGGGCGGCGAAACTTCTACCAGGTCGCAACCAATCAGGTCGAGACCCTGGCAGCCACGGATGATCTCGATGGCCTGGATGGTGGTCAGCCCGCCGATTTCCGGGGTGCCGGTGCCCGGTGCCCAGGCCGGGTCGATGCCATCGATGTCAAAGCTCAGGTACACCGGACCGCCGCCGACTTTTTCACGCACTTCGGCCATCAAGGGCGCGAGGGAGTGGTGCCAGCATTCTTCGGCCTGGACCACACGGAAGCCCTGTTTGCGGCTCCAGTTGAAGTCTTCGGCGGTGTAGCCCTGGGCGCGCAGGCCGATTTGCACTACACGGTCGCAATCGAGCAAGCCTTCTTCTACCGCGCGGCGGAAGGTGGTGCCGTGGGCGATTTTCTCACCGAACATATGGTCGTTGACGTCAGCGTGGGCATCGATGTGCACCAGCCCGACCTTGCCGTGTTTCTTGTGGATCGCCCGCAGGATCGGCAGGGTGATGGTGTGGTCGCCGCCCAGGGTCATCGGGATCACGTCGTGTTCGAGGATCTCGTCGTAGGCTTCTTCGATGATGCGCACGGCGTCGAGCAGGTTGAAGGTGTTGATCGCCACGTCGCCGATGTCGGCCACCGACAGCGAGTCGAACGGTGCGGCGCCGGTGGCCATGTTGTACGGGCGGATCATCACGGATTCGGCGCGGATTTCACGCGGCCCGAAGCGGGTACCGGCGCGCAGCGAGGTGCCGATGTCCAGCGGCACGCCGACAAAGGCGGCATCCAGGCCCTTGGCCGTTTGCAGGTGGGGAAGACGCATCATGGTGGCGATGCCGGCAAAGCGCGGCATTTCGTTGCCGCCCAGTGGTTGGTGGAAAATCTTGTCCACGGGAGTGCCTCATCGTTGTTTTGTTTGTTAGGGGCCGATTCTGCGAAATACGTGGAAACGAAAGAATCGGCAGGGGCAAATACTTAGTTCAGATTTTTCTAAACTAATGCGCACAGGTAGACTGCAACGACCCACACCCGGAGCCGACCATGGCCAACGCCTTGCCCGACCTGAAACTCCTGCGCATCTTCGTCAGCGTCGTGCGGCACCAGGGGTTCGCCAATGCCCAGCACGAACTCAACCTGTCCACCTCGGCCATCAGCACCTACATGAGTCAGCTGGAAGCGGCGCTGGGCCTGGTGTTGTGCCATCGCGGGCGGGGTGGTTTCAGTCTCACCAGCAAGGGCGAGTTGTTCCATCAGGAAACCTTGCGCCTGTTGGGCGAGCTGGAAGGTTTCGAGCAGTACGCCGCCGCGTTGAAGGGCGAGTTGCGCGGCACGCTGAAGCTGGGTGTACTGGACTCCACGGTCAGCGACAAAGCGTTACCCTTCGCCGAAGTGATCGGCGCCTACAGCCTGGAACACCCGGCGGTGCACTTGCATCTGTCGGTGATGAGCCCTTACGAACTGCAACTGGGCGTGCAGGACAACCGTCTCGACCTGGCCATCGGCGCGTTTTCCAACCGCATGAGCGGACTGATCTACATGCCGCTGTACCGCGAGCAGCACTGGTTGTATTGCAGCACGCGGCATCCTTTGTTCAATGAACGGCGTATTCCCGAGCAGGTGATCACGCAGCAACGCATGGTCGGTCGCGGCTACTGGAGCCAGGCCGAATTGGCAAGGCACGGCTTCAAACACAGTGCCGCCACCGTGGAAAGTATGGAGGCGCAGTTGATCCTGGTGCTGTCCGGCGCCTACATCGGTTATTTGCCCGAACACTACGCCCAGGCCTGGGCCGACAAAGGCGATTTGCGCGTCTTGCTGCCGGCGACCTTCGGCTACCAGGCACCCTTCTCGATGATCATGCGTCGAGGTCGCAGCCGTGAACCGCTGATCCAGACGTTCCGCGACTTGCTCAAAGCCCAGCTCAACCAGGCCTGATAAACCATGTCCAGACCCCAATGTTCCCGTTGCCTCAGGCCTGTCGCCCACTGCCTGTGCGCGCTGATCCCCAGCCTCGATAGCCGCACCCGCGTGTTGCTGTTGCAGCACCCGAGCGAGGTCAACCATGCGCTGAATACCGCACGGCTGGCGGCGTTGGGGTTGAAAAATGCGCAGTTGGTAGTAGGGGAGGTGTTTGAAGACTTGCCGACGTTGTTGAACGTGCCCGGTTACCAGGCACGGCTGCTGTTTCCGGCTGACGACGCCCAGCCACTTAAAGCCTATGCGCCAGAAGATCAGCCGCTGCTGCTGGTGGTCCCCGACGGCACTTGGCGCAAGGCGCGCAAACTCTTGCACCTCAACCCGCTATTGGCGGCGTTGCCAAGGGTGGCGTTGGCCGACAGTGCAGTGTCCCGCTATCGGCTGCGCAAGGCGCCTGGCCCCGGCGCGCTGTCGACAGTGGAAGCGATTGTGCAGGCGCTGGAGGTCCTGGAGTCGCCAGCTTCGTTTGCACCCTTGCTCAAACCCTTCGATGCGTTGATCGACGGCCAGATTGCGGCGATGGGGCCTGATGTGTTCAAACGCAACCATGGCGAGCAGTGAACATTCGGTGCCTTATTCCTTTAAGCCATAAGCACCGCACTTTGCGTGATATGGCCCGCCGGCCTTTCCCGGTATGATGTTCGCCCCCGCAGTCTGGATTGCGAATACGCCATGACCTTGCAGTACCCTACAATCGCCGATTGCGTCGGCAACACGCCCCTGGTCCGCTTGCAACGCATGGCGGGTGAAACCAGCAATACCCTGTTGCTCAAGCTCGAAGGGAACAACCCGGCCGGCTCCGTCAAGGACCGCCCGGCGTTGTCGATGATCACCCGCGCCGAACTGCGCGGGCAGATCAAGCCCGGCGACACCCTGATCGAAGCCACTTCGGGTAACACCGGGATCGCCCTGGCCATGGCCGCCGCGATCAAGGGTTACAAGATGATCCTGATCATGCCCGACAACGGCAGCGCCGAACGCAAGGCGGCAATGACCGCCTACGGCGCCCAGCTGATCCTGGTCACCCAGGAAGAAGGCATGGAAGGCGCACGGGACCTGGCCGAGCGCATGGCCGCCGAAGGCCGTGGCCTGGTGCTTGACCAGTTCGCCAACGGCGACAACCCCGAGGCGCACTACACCACCACTGGCCCGGAAATCTGGCGCCAGACGGGGGGCACCATCACCCATTTCGTCAGCTCCATGGGCACCACTGGCACCATCATGGGCAACTCGCGCTACCTCAAGGAGCAGAACCCGGCGATCCAGATCGTCGGCCTGCAACCGATGGAAGGCTCGGCCATTCCCGGTATCCGCCGCTGGCCCGAGGAGTATCTGCCGAAGATCTACAACGCGACCCGCGTAGACCGCATCATCGACATGGCACAGCGCGAAGCCGAAGACACCACCCGCCGCCTGGCCCGTGAAGAGGGCATCTTCTGCGGTGTGTCCTCCGGTGGCGCGGTGGCCGGCATGTTGCGTTTGTCCAAGGAAGTGGAAAACGCGGTGATCGTCGCGATCATCTGTGACCGAGGCGACCGCTACCTGTCGACCGGCATCTTCGACGAACCCAACTGATGGCCAAGCACGAGAGAGGCCTGCGCTTCCAACCGACGGGCGGCAGCCGGGCCCCGCAGATTCCTGTAGGCAAGAAACAGCGCCTGACCATCGAGCGCCTGGCCAACGACGGCCGTGGCATCGTGTTCTTTGAAGGTCGTACCTGGTTTGTGAACGGCGCGCTGGCCGGCGAAGAAGTCGAAGCGCGGGTGTTGGGCGCCCACGGCAAGATTGTCGAGGCGCGCACCGAGCGGGTGTTCAAGGCCAGCGAATTGCGCCGCCCGGCGCCGTGCGCCCATGTCGGCCGCTGCGGCGGTTGCAGCGTGCAGCACTTGCCCCATACCGAACAGCTTGCCCTGAAACAGCGCATGCTCGCCGAGCAACTGTCCCGTGTGGCCGGTGTCGAACCGCAAGAGTGGGCCCAGCCTTTGAGCGGTCCGGAATTCGGTTACCGTCGCCGCGCCCGCGTGGCCGTGCGCTGGGATGCCAAGGCCAAACAGCTGGAAGTAGGGTTCCGCGCCGTGGCCAGCCAGGACATTGTTGCCATCGACGATTGCCCAGTGCTGGTACAGGCCTTGCAACCGATCATGCAGCGTCTGCCGAACATGCTGCGTCGCCTGAGCAAGCCGCAGGCCCTGGGGCATGTTGAATTGTTCAGCGGTACCTCCATCGCCGTTTTGCTGCGGCACATGGCGCCGCTGTCGGAAGCGGACCTGCAGGTGTTGAAAGAGTTTTGTGCCTTCCATGAAGCCCAATTGTGGCTGCATGGCGAGGGTCAACCTGAGCCGGTCGAAGTCGATTCGGTCTTGGGTTTTCGATTGGAACAATGGGATCTGGAGTTGGCCTACCGACCTGGCGACTTCGTGCAGGTCAACGCCGGGGTCAACGAAGCAATGGTGGCCCAAGCCCTTGAATGGCTGGCGCCAAAACCCGACGAACGGGTGCTAGACCTGTTTTGCGGCTTGGGCAACTTCGCTCTGCCACTGGCGCGCCAGGTGCGTGAAGTGGTGGCGGTGGAAGGCGTGCAGACCATGGTAGACCGCGCGGCCGTCAACGCCGTCAGCAACGATTTGCATAATGCGCAGTTTTTTCAGGCCGATTTGTCCCAGCCTTTGACTGACGCGGAATGGGCCAAACAGGGCTTTTCTGCGGTACTCTTGGACCCACCCCGTGATGGTGCCCTGGAGGTTGTGCGCAAGCTCGCGACCCTGGGAGCCAAGCGTCTGGTGTATGTGTCCTGCAACCCGGCCACGCTGGCGCGGGACACGGTTGAGTTGGTCAAGCAAGGCTACCGGCTAAAACGTGCCGGGATCCTCGACATGTTTCCGCAAACCGCGCATGTCGAGGCCATGGCGTTATTTGAAGCGGGCTAGGATGCCCGTTTAATCCGACCGGCCTGTCGTCTCCAGGGCCTGTGATCTGCCAGGGAGCAGTAGAAGGTCGGCGATGAATTCTGGCGCATCGAAGGTGCGTCGTAGGGAAGGTAAGCAAGATGGTACAGGTGAGAGCACACCAGCCGATCAACACCGACGGCAGTATCAATCTCGAGGCATGGCTGGATCATGCCATCAGTGTCGACCCGGCACTGGACCGTGAAGCCTTGAAAGCAGCCTGCGAGTTCGCTCGCGAGTCTGAGCAGCAAGACAATGCGGCCAAGAACCTTTGGGCCGAAGGCACTTCAAGCTTTCGCACCGGGTTGGAAATTGCCGAGATCCTCGCCGATCTCAAGTTGGACCAGGATTCGCTGATCGCCGCCGTGCTCTATCGCGGCGTGCGCGAAGGGCATATTGCGTTGCCGCTGGTCAGCCAGCGCTTCGGCGCCGTGGTCGCCAAGCTGATTGATGGCGTGCTGCGCATGGCCGCCATCAGCGCGAGCCTCAGCCCACGTCAGTCCATGGTGCTGGGCACCCAGGGCCAGGTCGAGAACCTGCGCAAGATGCTGGTGGCGATGGTCGACGATGTGCGTGTCGCCCTGATCAAGCTGGCCGAGCGCACCTGCGCGATCCGTGCGGTGAAGACCGCCGACGACGAGAAACGTAACCGCGTCGCCCGCGAAGTTTTCGATATCTACGCGCCGCTGGCGCACCGCCTGGGCATCGGCCATATCAAGTGGGAACTGGAGGACTTGTCCTTCCGCTACCTCGAACCCGATCAAT
Source organism: Pseudomonas sp. IPO3749 (assembly GCF_013386605.1). NCBI lineage: Bacteria > Pseudomonadati > Pseudomonadota > Gammaproteobacteria > Pseudomonadales > Pseudomonadaceae > Pseudomonas > Pseudomonas sp. IPO3749. Next base: position 56,936 of record NZ_JACARN010000020.1, read on the forward strand.
ACAAACAAATCGCCACCTTGCTGCACGAGCGGCGGCTCGACCGTGAGCGCTTCATCAGCGACGTCATGGGCCAGTTGCGTTCCGAGTTGCAGGCCACCGGCGTGGATGCCGACATCAGTGGCCGCGCCAAACACATCTATTCCATCTGGCGCAAAATGCAGCGCAAGGGCCTGGCCTTCAGCCAGATCTATGACGTGCGTGCGGTGCGCGTGCTGGTGCCGGAAATGCGCGACTGCTACACCGCGCTCGGCATCGTCCACACGCTGTGGCGGCACATTCCCAAGGAGTTTGACGACTACATCGCCAACCCCAAGGAGAACGGCTATCGCTCGCTGCACACCGCGGTAATCGGCCCCGAAGGCAAGGTGCTGGAAGTGCAGATCCGCACCCACGCCATGCACGAAGAGGCCGAGCTGGGCGTGTGCGCGCACTGGCGTTACAAGGGCACCGACGTCAAGGCCGGGTCCAACCAGTACGAAGAGAAAATCTCCTGGCTGCGCCAAGTGCTGGAATGGCACGAAGAACTCGGCGACATCGGCGGCCTGGCCGAACAGCTGCGCGTGGATATCGAGCCGGACCGGGTCTACATCTTCACCCCGGACGGTCACGCCATCGACTTGCCCAAGGGCGCGACGCCGCTGGACTTCGCCTACCGCGTGCACACCGAGATCGGCCACAACTGCCGGGGCGCCAAGATCAATGGGCGCATCGTGCCGCTCAATTACAGCCTGCAGACCGGTGAACAGGTCGAGATCATCACCAGCAAGCACGGCACGCCGAGCCGCGACTGGCTGAACCCGAACCTGGGCTACATCACCACGTCGCGGGCGCGGGCGAAGATCGTCCACTGGTTCAAATTGCAGGCGCGCGACCAGAACGTCGCCGCCGGTAAAACCTTGCTTGAGCGCGAACTGGGGCGCCTCGGTCTGCCTCAGGTGGACTTCGACAAGTTGGCCGAAAAAGCCAACATGAAGATCGCCGAAGACATGTTTGCCGCCCTCGGTGCCGGCGATTTGCGCCTGGCCCAACTGGTCAACCTGGCGCAACAACTGGTCGAGCCGGAACGCGGCAGCGAACAGCTGGAACTGATCCCACGCAAGGCCACCGGCTACAAGCCCGGCAAACGTGGCGATATCCAGATCCAGGGCGTGGGCAACCTGATGACCCAAATCGCCGGCTGCTGCCAGCCGTTGCCGGGTGACGCCATCGTCGGCTACATCACCCAGGGCCGTGGCGTGAGCATTCACCGCCAGGACTGCGCCTCGGTGCTGCAACTGGGCGGGCGTGAGCCGGAGCGGATCATCCAGGTCAGCTGGGGCCCGGTGCCGGTGCTCACCTATCCGGTGGACATCATTATTCGTGCTTACGACCGTTCCGGCTTGCTGCGGGATGTGTCGCAAGTATTGCTCAATGAGCGGATCAACGTGCTGGCGGTCAACACCCGCTCGAACAAAGAGGACAACACTGCGTTGATGTCCCTGACCATCGAGATTCCGGGGCTGGACGCACTGGGGCGGTTGCTGGGGCGGATTTCCCAGCTGCCGAATATCATCGAGACGCGGCGTAACCGAACCCCATGATGTATTCGCTTGAAGACCTGCTGCACTTGATGAGCCGCCTGCGGGACCCGCAATACGGGTGCCCGTGGGACATCAAGCAAACCTACGCCACCATCGTCCCGCACACCCTGGAAGAAGCCTACGAAGTGGCCGATGCCATTGAGCGCGGCGACTTCGATCACCTGCAAGGCGAGTTGGGCGACCTGTTGTTCCAGGTGGTGTATTACAGCCAGTTGGCACGGGAAGAAGGGCGCTTCGAATTCGCCGGGGTGATCGACAGCATCACGCGCAAGCTGATCCGTCGTCATCCCCACGTGTTCCCCACGGGCGATCTGTATGCACCGCTGGACATCCCGCAGCTGAGTGAAGAACAGGTCAAGGAGCGCTGGGAGCAGATCAAGGCTGAGGAGCGTGCGGAAAAGTCCGACGCGCCGGAGCAACTTTCCCTGCTGGATGACGTGCCCACGGCGCTGCCGTCCCTGTCCCGCGCCGCCAAATTGCAGAAGCGCGCCAGCCAGGTCGGCTTCGATTGGCCGTCGGCCCTGCCGGTGGTGGATAACGTGCGCGAAGAGCTCGATGAAGTGCTCGAAGCCATGGCCGACAACGATTCTGCGGCGATTGCCGATGAGGTCGGTGACCTGCTGTTCGCGGCGGTCAACCTGGCCCGTCACCTCAAGGTCGACCCGGAAACCGCGCTGCGTGGCGCCAATGCCAAGTTCGAACGACGCTTCCGATTTATCGAACAGGCATTGCGTGATACGCACCAATCCATAGAAGATTGCACCCTCGAAACGATGGACGCCCTGTGGGGCGAAGCCAAACGTCAGGAAAAGAATGTGTCCAGCTGCGGTTGAGCAGTTGCCTAAGTGAGTAAGCACCATGAGCCTTTCCCTTCGCGACCAGTTGCTCAAAGCAGGTCTGGTCAACCAAAAGCAGGCCAAGCAGGTCGGCAAAGAGAAACAGAAGCAGCAGCGCCTGGTCCATAAAGGCCAGATCGAGGCGGATGACACCCAGGCCCGCCTGGCGGCCGAAGCGCACGCCGAGAAGGTGAAGCGCGACCAGGAGCTGAACCGTCAGCAGCAGGAAAAAGCCGAAGCCAAGGCGCGCACCGCCCAGGTCAAGCAGCTGATCGAGACGTCGCGCCTGCCCAAGCTGACCACCGAGGACTACTACAACTTCGTGGATGACAAGAAGGTCAAGCGCCTGTCGGTCAACACTTTGATGCGCAACAAGCTGAGCAACGGCTCCCTGGCTATCGTGCATCACGGCGGCAGCTACGAGGTAATCCCGCGCGAAGCCGCGCTGAAGATCCAGGAGCGCGCACCGGAGCGTATCGTGCAGCTCAATATCCTGACGGAAAGCCAGGTGCCGGACGAGGATGACCCGTACGCGGCCTATCAGATTCCGGATGATCTGATGTGGTAAGGCTGTAGAAACAACATTGTGGCGAGCGAGCTTGCTCGCGTTGGGCTGCGAAGCGGCCCCATAAATGCAAAACCCGCTCAAGAGGCGGGTTTTGTGTTTTCAGGTATCCAGGCTGCGTGGGCCTTGTACCTGAGCCTTGCGAATACTCAGGAGCTTTCTGCCTGACGTTTCATCTCAAGCGACTCAAGCTCTTTTTTATAATTATGAGCGTCGCTCTCGTTGTGAAACATGCCGACCAACAGGTCTTGTTGGTGTACATCCCAGATGTGAATCCCATGGCCCAGTGCTTCGTGGGACATATGTTCGTCGTCGCGTTCAGTTACTTTTACAGTCATCTGCTTGCTCCAATCTCTGGTGGATCTGCGGCAAGTCGTCGCAGGCCTTCGTTATATGATTTGTTAGCTTGCTAAGTAAACCGACTTTTCGCGCAACAATTCATTGCAGCCAATGCAACAGTCCTGCAGGCCTTGTAAACCGCGGCATTGCGCCGCAGGGCGCTGAGTTTTATGACAAAAGTTTCATGTTCGCATCAGGGGCGGCTCAATCGACGGGCGAAAAAAAGCCCCGCATTCGCGAGGCTCTTTGTTCCAGCTACCGATCAGCTACCTTTAACAGCCTTACCGTCAACAGTACCGTCCTGCAGCATGATGTTGTATTCCTTGCCGTCGGTTTCCACCTGACGCAAGGCAACCAGGATGCCGCCCTGGTCCTTGGCAAACCACATCTGGGTGATGCGCTTGCTCTGAGTCGGGTCACGCACGCGCTCAACCTTGATCGCGTCGATGGAGCCGACCTTGGTCTGGACCTTTTCCGGGCCGATCACGCGGAAGTCGTAGGTGTCGACGTCAGTGCCTTCCACCACGTTGTAGCTCATGCTCTTCTTGCCGGCCGCCACATCGCGCTGCAGGGCCAACTGGTAGGTCGACTTGTCGAGCATGCCGCTTTGCAGGGGCACGTTGACCGCGTCCTTGTTTTCAAAGCCGGTGACTTTCTTGGCGGTCTGGTCGAAGTCCAAGTTGATCTTCTTCGCCTTGCCCAGGCCACCGCGCTCGAAGGTGTAGCTCTTCGGTTGCAGGGTGTCCTTGTCGAATTGGATCACGCTGGTTTCGGTGAGGCTGGCGATCATCATGGAGGCCTTGAAATTCAAGGTCCAAGTGCCGTCGCCATTCTTGGCCAGGCTGCGTTCAGCCGAACCACTCATGGGCAGCTGTTTCCAGTCGGCGGTGTAGCTTACGGAGAAAGGGTGAAGGTCTGCTGCTTGCACGGCTGGCAAGGCGAACAGCGCAAAAGCGAAGAGCAAGGCGCGACGCATAAAATCTCCTAGGTTCGAATCAAGTGGCCGCTGGCCGCAAGTAACTGACCGTCCAATAATGCACCCTGGTCACCAAGAATCAACCGCCCCTCGGCAAACCAGCGAACTGCCAGCGGGTAAATCCTGTGTTCCTGGGTGTGAACCCGTTGCGCAAGCGTCTGCGCCGAGTCGTCAGACTCTACCGGAACCACTGCCTGTACGACCAGAGGCCCGCCATCGAGTTCCTCGGTGACAAAGTGCACGCTGCAGCCGTGTTCGCTGTCGCCGGCATCGAGCGCGCGCTGGTGCGTGTGCATGCCTTTGTATTTGGGCAGCAGGGAAGGGTGGATATTGAGTAGGCGCCCTTCGTAATGCCGCACGAAATCAGCACTGAGGATGCGCATGAAGCCGGCGAGTACCACGAGTTTGGGGTTGAAGGCGTCGATCAGTTCGATCAAGGCGCTGTCGAAGGCCTCGCGACCTTCGAAAGCCTTGTGATCCAGCGAGCGGGTATCGATACCCGCGTCCCTGGCGCGTTGCAGGCCGTAGGCGTCGCTGCGGTTGGAGATCACCGCAGCGATGCGCACCGGGCTGTCGCCGGTGCGCATGCTGTCGATCAGGGCCTGCAAGTTACTGCCGGTGCCGGAAAGCAGCACCACGACATCACAGGTCTCAGGCATCAGTGAGCCTTGAGGTTCTTCAGTTCAACCTGGGCCGCGCCTTCGGCGGCAGTGGCGATCTGACCGATGACCCAAGGCTGCTCGCCGGCTTCACGCAGTACGTTCAGCGCGGTTTCAACGTGCTCTTGCGCCACGCAGATGACCATGCCCACGCCGCAGTTCAGCACGCGGTGCATTTCGGTTTCATCGACGTTGCCTTTCTCTTGCAGCCAGTCGAATACCGCAGGACGCTGCCAGCTGGCCACGTCGACGATCGCCTGGGCGCCTTTTGGCAGGACGCGCGGGATGTTGTCCAGCAGGCCGCCACCGGTGATGTGGGCCATGGCCTTGACGGCGCCAGTGTCCTTGATCAGCTTGAGCAGAGGCTTGACGTAGATGCGGGTCGGGGCCATCAGCAGGTCGGTCAGCGGCTTGCCATCGAGTTGGGTGTTCTCGATCTCGGCGCCGGACACTTCGATGATCTTGCGGATCAGCGAGTAACCGTTGGAGTGCGGGCCGGAAGATGGCAGGGCCAGCAGGGCGTCACCGGCGGCAACCTTGGAGCCGTCGATGATCTCGGCTTTTTCCACGACGCCGACGCAGAAGCCGGCCAGGTCGTAGTCTTCGCCTTCGTACATGCCTGGCATTTCAGCGGTTTCGCCGCCGACCAGGGAGCAACCCGACAGTTCGCAGCCAGCGCCGATACCGGTGACCACTTGTGCAGCGGTGTCCACGTTCAGCTTGCCGGTAGCGTAGTAGTCCAGGAAGAACAACGGCTCGGCGCCGCACACCACCAGGTCGTTGACGCACATGGCAACCAGGTCGATACCGATGGTGTCGTGCTTGTTCAGGTTCAGTGCCAGGCGCAGCTTGGTGCCCACACCGTCAGTGCCGGAAACCAGTACAGGCTGCTTGTAGCCGGCCGGGATTTCGCAGAGGGCGCCAAAACCGCCCAGGCCGCCCATGACTTCGGGGCGCGCAGTGCGCTTGGCGACGCTCTTGATGCGTTCGACCAATGCTTCACCGGCGTCGATGTCTACACCGGCGTCCTTGTAGCTCAGGGAGGGTTGCTTGCTCATGATCCAGGCCTTTAGGGGGGATTCAGGGGTAACGACCGAGCTGGCGGGGGCTTTTATAAAGGCCACGCCGTTGACGGTCTGCGAAGGCGCGCGATTTTATCAGGCTTGAGGGGCAGCGGCCATCCTCGGGCCGACGGGCAGGGGCATATGGTGTTAAAAAAATGCTAATCGGGTCTGCTTTGGCGCGTATTAAGGTATAGCCTTTACGGCGCTAGCGTTGTGACAGTACGAAAACTTACCAAGACCCTGTGAATGTTTTACCGGTCGCCGTGGTCACAGCCTTGGCAAACCGAGTTCACGCGGTCTGTTCCAGCCGCTAAATTTGTCGTTCGGGAATCTTCCATGCGTCTGTGTAAATTCTTCTTTGTAGGCTGCTTGTCGTTGGTCAGCCTGGCGAGTCATGCCGAAACCCTCAATGGCCTCTATCAAGTACTCGAACCCGTCAGCAGCCAGTCGCCCCAAGAGCGTGACCAGGCGACCCAGCGCGCCGTGCAGACCCTGGTGATCCGCCTGACCGGCGACGCCAAGGCCGCCGACGGCCCGGGCCTGGCGGCCGTTCGTAAAGATCCGCAACAAATCATCAGCCAATATGGCTACGACGCCGGCCCGCCGGAAAGCCTGCAAGTGGATTTCGACCCGGTGAGCACTGATCGCGTCTTGCGTGAAGCTGGCTTGTCGATCTGGGGCAGCAATCGGCCGTCGATCCTCGGCTGGTGGCTGAACGACTCCACCGAAGGCAGCAGCCTGGTGGGTGATGGTCAGTCTGTCGCCCAAGCGCTGCGCCGTGCCGCGCAACACCGGGGCTTGCCGTTGCGCTTGCCCCTGGGCGACCTGGATGAGCAAGTGGTCGCCACCGCACCGAACCTGGAAAGTGCTGACGCCACACCGCTGCGCGACGCCTCCGAGCGTTATGGCGCCGACGCCTTGCTGGCCGTGCATGCGCGCCAGGAAGGCAGCCAATGGCAAGCCAAATGGCGTCTGTGGCTGGGTGACAAGAGCGAGCAGGGCACCGCGCAAGGGGCCGACACCGGCGCTTTGGCCGACGCGGTGATGCTGGCGGTCAGCCAGAAATTGGCGCCGCGCTTTGCGGTCAAGCCTGGCGTGAGCACCGAACAATTACTGGAAGTGCAGGGCATGACCCTGGAGCGTTATGCCGCGCTGGGTCATCTGCTTGAGCCTTTTGGCGGTCAGCCACAGCTCGTGGACGGCAATCGCATCGTGTACCGCGTCAATGGCAGTGCCGATCAATTACGTACCCAGTTGAGCCTGGCCAAGTTGCAGGAAATTCCAGCAGGTGAAGTGCCGGTCCAGCAACCCGCAGTGGACGGGACTCAGCCGGCGGTCGCGCCCGAACCTCAGGCGCAACTGCGTTTTCGTTGGTAGCAGTTTTCTTCTTTATATAGATGGAGTGGTTTATGGCGGATACGCGTCGTTGGGTGTGGCTTGGCGGGATTGTCCTGCTGTGCGTTTTTGTGTTCCTGCTGCATTCGATCCTGACGCCGTTCCTGGTCGCGTTGCTGCTGGCCTATCTGTTCGATCCGGTGGTGGATCGCCTGGAGAAGGCCGGGTTGTCGCGGACTTGGGGCGTGGTGGCGGTATTCGCCCTGTTTACCCTGATCATCACGGCGTTGGTGCTGGTGCTGGTGCCGATGCTCGCCAAGCAACTGTTCCGCCTGTATGAGCTGGCGCCGCAGATGCTCGACTGGCTGCAACACACGGCGATGCCGTGGGCCCAGGCCAAATTGGGGTTGTCGGATGGTTTCTGGAAGTTCGACAAGGTCAAGGCGGCGATCAGCGAGCATATGGGCCAGACCACCGATATCGTCGGTGTGGTCCTCAGCCAGGCGACGGCCTCCAGCCTGGCGTTGATCGGCTGGTTGACCAACCTGGTGCTGATCCCGGTGGTGGCGTTCTACCTGCTGCGCGACTGGGACATCATGATGGCCAAGATTCGCAGCCTGCTGCCGCGCAATCGCGAAGAGCGCATTGTCTCTCTGGCCGAGGAGTGTCATGAAGTGCTTGGCGCCTTTGTGCGCGGCCAATTGCTGGTGATGTTGGCACTGGGGATTATCTACGCCGCTGGCTTGATGGCCATTGGCCTGGAGCTGGGCCTGTTGATTGGCCTGATCGCCGGCCTTGCCGCAATCGTGCCTTATATGGGCTTTGTGATTGGTATCGGTGCGGCGTTGGTGGCGGGGTTGTTCCAGTTTGGCGGTGACCTGTACCCGATGCTTGGGATCGTGGCGGTGTTTATGGTCGGCCAGGCCTTGGAAGGCATGGTGCTGACGCCGTTGCTGGTGGGTGATCGGATCGGCTTGCACCCGGTGGCGGTGATCTTTGCGATCCTGGCGGGCGGTGAGTTGTTCGGCTTCACTGGCATTCTGCTCGCGCTGCCGGTGGCGGCGGTGATCATGGTGCTGGTGCGCCATGTACACGATTTGTATAAGGATTCGGATGTTTATACGGGGGTTGAAGACCCCGATCTGTAATCCCTCTGCCACAAACCCGGCCCAGGCCGGGTTTGTTGTTTCTGGAGTCGGGGCGTCAATCAATCTGCGTAAATCCAACAAGTTAACGCAAACCTTTGATTTTGCTTGGGGTCTGTTGCATTGTGCGCCCGGCGTCACGGGTATAAACTTTGCAAACTTTACACAGAGGCCACTAACGGTTCGTTTGGAGCCGTTCAGTCAGCATGAAACCGATTCAGCTGCCCTTGGGTGTGCGTCTGCGTGACGACGCCACCTTTATCAACTACTACCCAGGCGCCAATGCCGCTGCACTCGGCTATGTCGAGCGGCTCTGCGAAGCCGACGCCGGGTGGACCGAAAGCCTGATCTATCTGTGGGGCAAGCACGGCGTAGGGCGTACCCACCTGTTGCAGGCCGCGTGCCTGCGTTTCGAGCAGATGGGTGAACCGGCGGTTTACCTGCCCCTGGCGGAGTTGATGGATCGCGGTATCGGCATCTTCGACCATCTTGAGCAGTACGAGTTGGTGTGCCTGGACGATCTGCAAGCCATCGCTGGCAAGGCAGAGTGGGAAGAGGCGCTTTTTCACTTATTCAACCGCTTGCGTGACAGTGGTCGGCGCCTGCTGATTGCCGCGTCCACCTCGCCGCGCGAGTTGCCGATCAAGCTGGCCGACCTCAAGTCGCGCATGACTCTGGCGCTGATCTTCCAGATGCGCCCGCTGTCCGACGAAGACAAATTGCGTGCCTTGCAACTGCGCGCATCCCGTCGCGGCCTGCACCTCACCGACGAAGTCGGGCATTTTATTCTCACCCGCGGTACGCGCAGCATGAGCGCGTTGTTCGACCTGCTCGAACAGCTCGATCAGGCTTCCTTGCAGGCCCAGCGCAAGCTGACGATTCCCTTCTTGAAAGAAACCTTGGGTTGGTAGCCAGCCAGCTGTTTTCACGGCTTTCGGCAAATTCCAGGCGCCAGAAAACCTGCGTTTGAGCCGGTTTGGCTACGCAAAAGGCAGATATAGGGTGTTAAGGGCTTAGATGTCATAGTCCAAACAAGAAGTCACATAGATCACGATTGAATTTGCAAATCGATGTGATAGAGGGCATAGTCTCGTCTTCTTTACATATCAGCCACGGTCGTGCCCATGCTAAATCGCTTCGCACCCCTCGTGCCCCTCGCACTCGTTACCCTGTTGTTTGGTTGCGCCTCCCACCCTCAACAGGTGGCAGAACAGCAAAAACCACAGGTTCAAAATCAGGCAAAATTCGTTGCTGCACAGTCTGCTTCTGTTTATGAAGAAGAGCTGGCAACGGAAAAAGAACTGGCCAATTTCTCCGGTAGCAAGCCTTACCAGCTTCCAGTTCTTGCCGACAGCATCCTCGAACGCGGCATGTCCCTGATCGGTACCCGTTACCGTTTCGGCGGCACCTCTGAAGCCGGTTTCGACTGCAGCGGTTTTATCGGCTACCTGTTTCGCGAAGAAGCGGGCATGAATCTGCCGCGCTCCACCCGCGAAATGATCAACGTGGATGCACCGTTGGTCGCGCGCAACAACCTCAAGCCGGGTGATCTGCTTTTCTTCAGTACAGCGGGTCGTGGTCGTGTAAGCCATGCCGGTATTTACCTGGGCGATAACCAGTTTATCCACTCCAGCAGCCGTCGCAGTGGCGGTGTCCGAGTCGACAACCTGGGTGACAGCTACTGGAGCAAAACCTTCATCGAAGCCAAGCGCGCACTCGCCATGGCCCCGACGACGGTTACCGCTAGCAAGTAAACTTAAAGTGATACTTGAAGTTTGACGTGTAAGCGCTAGAATCCCTGGACATTGTTGTAATCCGTTCGCGCGAGCTTTGCTTGCGCGTTCTGGTTTTCAGCGTTCGGCAGCGAAAGCCGCATCCAGACCAGGATTGTTCTGCCCATGTCGACCTCGGCCCGCCTGATCCTTATTCTTTGTGCCGCGCTGCTCAGCGCCTGCGCAAGCCGCCCGCCGCCCGCGCCTGTGGCCGTCAAGCCCAAGCCGGTATTCAACTACTCCACCCAGAATTTCTCGCCTGCAGCCGAAGATGTGCTCTTCCGCGCGCTGGGCCTGGTCGGCACGCCTTATCGTTGGGGCGGCAACACACCGGACTCCGGGTTTGATTGCAGTGGCCTGATCGGTTTTGTCTTCCGCGACGCTGCCGGCATCTCCCTGCCGCGTACCACCCGTGAACTGATCGTGATGCGCGCGCAGGATGTCAGTGAGCAAAATCTGCAGACTGGCGACTTGCTGTTCTTCGCCACAGGCGGCGGTTCACAGGTCAGTCACGCCGGCATCTACGTCGGTGAAGGCCGCTTTGTACACGCGCCGCAAACCGGCGGTACGGTGAAGCTCGACACCTTGTCCAAGGCGTATTGGCAGAATGCCTACCTGAGCGCCAAACGTGTATTGCCAGGAAATCTGGCGCGTAATCCCTGAATTGGCAGAGATCCAAGTGTGGGAGCGGGCTTGCTCGCGAATGCGGTCTGTCAGTTTGCTAATGTGCTGACTGACACACCGCATTCGCGAGCAAGCCCGCTCCCACATTGGTTTTGTGGTGGGTTTAATTGACGCTCCACCCCCAACCTACTACCCTTCGCCGCTTGTTCCAGGTGCTCTGTGACCCATGGGTCGACCGAGTGAAACAGGGAAGCCGGTGAGTGAGCGCACTTGTACACAGTGCCGCCGCGATTCCGGCGCTGCCCCCGCAACGGTAAATGAGTCAAGACGCTGCCTTTTGCCACTGTATCGCTCGCGATATGGGAAGGCGCAGCGTCGGTCTGCGCGTCTATAAGGCGCGCGCCACTCATGAGCCCGGAGACCGGCCTGCAACATCCAACAGCATCACGGTGGGCGATGCTTGGCTGTCTGTTTTTTCTTTTTCCTGCCCGCCGTTTTTGTCCAGCCCCAACGGAGAGCTGCCATGACCGATTCCCCCGACCGCGACGAACGCCACCTGGCGCGCATGCTGCGCAAAAAAGCCGTGATCGATGAACGCATCGCCAATTCCCCCAACGAGTGCGGCCTGCTGCTGGTGCTGACCGGCAACGGCAAAGGCAAGAGCAGCTCCGCGTTTGGCATGCTGGCCCGGGCCATGGGCCACGGCATGCAGTGCGGTGTGGTGCAGTTCATCAAGGGGCGTAACAGTACCGGTGAAGAATTGTTCTTCCGCCGTTTCCCCGAGCAAGTGCGTTTCCACGTCATGGGCGAAGGCTTCACCTGGGAAACCCAGGACCGCCAGCGCGACATCGCCGCCGCCGAAGCCGCCTGGGCGGTTTCCCGCGAGCTGCTGCAAGACCCGTCCATCGGCCTGGTCGTACTGGATGAGCTGAACATCGCCCTCAAGCACGGCTACCTCGACCTGGACCAGGTACTCAGCGACCTGCAAGCCCGCCCGCCGATGCAACACGTGGTGGTCACCGGCCGTGGCGCCAAGCCTGAACTGATCGAAATGGGCGATACCGTCACCGAAATGGGCATGCTCAAGCACGCGTTCCAGGCCGGTATCAAGGCACAGAAGGGCGTCGAACTTTGAATCAGCCCCGTCATTGCCCGGCCGTCTTGATCGCCGCACCGGCGTCCGGCCAGGGCAAAACCACCGTCACCGCCGCACTGGCCCGCTTGCACCGCAACCTGGGGCGCAAGGTGCGCGTGTTCAAATGCGGCCCGGACTTCCTCGACCCGATGATCCACGAGCGCGCCAGTGGTGCGCCGGTGTATCAATTGGACATGTGGATGGTGGGCGAGCAGGAAAGTCGCCGCTTGCTGTGGGAAGCGGCGGGGGAGGCGGACCTGATCCTGATCGAAGGCGTGATGGGTCTGTTCGACGGCACGCCGTCCAGCGCCGACCTGGCGCGACACTTTGGTGTGCCGGTACTTGGTGTGATCGACGGCACCGCCATGGCCCAGACCTTTGGCGCGTTGGCCCTGGGCCTGGCGCGTTATCAGCCGGACTTGCCGTTCGCTGGCGTGCTGGCTAACCGCGTCGGGACCCTGCGCCATGCGCAATTGCTTGAAGGCAGCCTCACCGAAGGCCTGCGTTGGTACGGCGCGCTGTCTCGCGAGACCGGTATCGAGCTGCCTAGCCGTCACTTGGGTTTGGTGCAGGCGAGCGAACTGAATGACCTCGATGTACGCCTGGATGCCGCCGCTCAAGCACTGGGCAGCAGTTGCGAAGTCGCCTTGCCGCCGCCGGTCACCTTTGCCGCGCCTGAAGTGATCGAAGCCAAGCCACTGCTTAACGGCGTGCGCATCGCCGTGGCCCGCGACGAAGCCTTCGCGTTCACCTATGGCGCCAGCCTTGACCTGTTGCGGGCAATGGGCGCCGAGCTGAAGTTCTTCTCGCCGATCCATGATCGCCAATTGCCGGCCGCCGACAGCCTCTACCTGCCCGGTGGTTACCCGGAGCTGCACCACCAGGCGCTGTCGCAAAATACCCCGATGCTCGACGCCATCCGCGCTCATCATGCCGCCGGCAAACCGCTGCTCGCCGAATGCGGCGGCATGCTCTACCTGCTGGACTCGCTGACCGATGTCGACGGCACTCGCGCCGAACTGGTCGGCCTGCTGCAAGGCGATGCGGTGATGCAGAAGAAGCTCGCGGCCTTGGCGCTGCAAAATGTCGAATTGCCCGAAGGCACACTGCGCGGCCATACCTATCACCACTCGCTGACCACCACCGAATGGCAGCCGATTGCCCGTGGCCTGAGCCCCAATGGCGGGCGCGGTGCCGAGGCGGTTTATCGGCAGGGGCGGATGACGGCGTCCTACGTACACTTCTATTTCCCCTCGAATCCCCAGGCGGTGGCTGCATTGTTCGCGCCCGATCCAGCACTATGAGCGACAACGCCTTCCCCCAGGCCGACCGCGACGCCGTCTACCGTGCCATCGCCGAACGCCGCGACATGCGCCATTTCAGCGGCGGCACCGTCGCCCCCGAATTGCTGCACCGCCTGCTCCAGGCCGCGCACCAGGCACCCAGCGTGGGCCTGATGCAGCCCTGGCGTTTTATCCGTATCAGCGACCGCCAACTGCGTAGTCAGATTCAACAGTTGGTGGAAGAAGAACGCGTACGCACCGCCGAAGCCCTGGGCGAGCGTTCCGACGAGTTCATGAAGCTCAAGGTCGAAGGCATTCACGACTGCGCCGAAGTACTGGTGGCGGCGTTGATGGATGATCGTGAGCGGCACATCTTTGGGCGGCGCACCTTGCCGGAAATGGACATGGCGTCATTGTCCTGTGCTATCCAGAATCTGTGGCTGGCGGCCCGTGTCGAAGGGCTGGGCATGGGCTGGGTCTCGCTGTTCGAGCCCCAGGCCCTGGCCGATCTGCTGGGCTTGCCGCCCGGCGCGAAACCGTTGGCCGTGCTGTGCCTGGGGCCGGTGGCCGAGTTCTACCCGGCACCGATGTTGCAACTCGAGGGCTGGACCGAGCCCCGGCCGCTGAGTGACATGTTGTATGAGAATGGGTGGGGAGTGAGTCAATGAGTGTGGCCTTGCTGTGTGTCGCTGCAGTCGCGCTGGATGCGCTGCTGGGCGAACCCAGGCGCTGGCATCCGCTGGTGGCGTTCGGCAATTTCGCCGGGCGCATCGAGCAACGTTTCAATACCGGTGGTCGCGGCTGGCGCAGCCATGGCGTGACCGCGTGGTTTATCGCCGTGGTGCCGCTGACCCTGCTGGCCACGGCGTTATCCTGGGCACCTTACATCGGCTGGGTATTGGAGATCCTGGCGCTGTATTGCGCCCTTGGCATGCGCAGTCTCGGTGAGCATGTGATCCCGGTGGCCCAGGCCTTGCGCAGTGATGACCTCGAGGAAGCACGCAAGCGCGTGAGCTACCTGGTGAGCCGTCAGACCAGTGAACTGGACCGCACCGAAGTCGCCCGCGCCGCTACCGAGTCGGTGCTGGAAAACGGCAGCGATGCGGTGTTTGCTGCGATTTTCTGGTTTGTCGTCGCGGGTGTGCCAGGCGTGGTGCTTTACCGCCTGAGCAACACCCTCGACGCCATGTGGGGCTATCGCAACGAACGTTTCGAGCGCTTCGGCTGGGCGGCGGCAAAGATCGACGATGTGCTGAACTATATTCCTGCACGCCTGGTGGCGTTGACCTACGCCGCACTGGGCAAGACGCGCCTGGCGTTTAAATGCTGGCGCAGCCAGGGCCCGACCTGGGACAGCCCCAACGCGGGCCCGGTCATGGCGGCCGGTGCCGGTGCGCTTGGCGTGGAGTTGGGCGGTGCCGCGATCTATCACGGCGAAGTGCATCAGCGTCCGCAACTGGGCGAAGGCCCTCCGGCGGATGCCGATTCCATCGACCGAGGCTGGCAACTGGTGCAGCGCGGCGTATGGTTGTGGCTGCTGATCCTATGCGCGGGGGCGCAATTCTATGCTTGAGCACGGTGGCCGGCTGCGTAAGGCGGCGATTCAGTACGGGATTGCCGAGGCCGATTGGCTCGACCTGTCCAGCGGCCTCGCGCCCTGGCCCTGGCCGATCCCCGAGATTCCATTGCGGGCCTGGGCGCGCCTGCCAGAAACCGACGATGGTCTGGAGCAGGCCGCCAGCGAATACTACGGCGCTGCGCACCTGTTGCCGGTGCCCGGTTCCCAGGCGGCCATCCAGTTGCTGCCACGCCTGCGCCGCGCGGGCAAAGTCGGCGTGCTGTCGCCGTGTTATGCCGAACACGCCGAAGCCTGGCGTCGTGCCGGCTACGTGGTGCGCGAAGTGCAGGAGCAGGAAGTCGACTTCTTTCTTGAGGGTCTCGACGTGCTGGTGGTGGTCAACCCCAACAATCCCACCGGCCTGAGCCTGACCCCGCAACGCTTGCTGGACTGGCACTCGCGGCTGGCCCAGCGCGGCGGCTGGCTGGTGGTGGACGAAGCGTTCATGGACGTCACCCCTCAACTGAGCCTGGCGGGTCAGGCCCACCAGGTCGGCCTGATCGTGTTGCGCTCGTTCGGCAAATTCTTCGGCCTGGCCGGGGTGCGGCTGGGCTTTGTGTTGGCCGAGCGCAAGCTGCTCAAGTTACTGGCCGAACAGGTCGGCCCCTGGGCGGTCAGCGGACCGACGCGGGTGTTGGGCCAGGTGTGCCTGCGCGACACGGCCGGGCATGTGCGGCAACGCACGCGGTGCATCGAGGCCGGCCAGCGGTTGTTCGCCTTGCTGGAGCGCCACGGCTTCCAGCCCCAGGGCGGCTGCGCGTTGTTTCAATGGCTGATCACGCCCCACGCCGAACGCATGCACGAATTCATGGCCCAGCGCGGCATCCTGCTGCGGCTGTTTGTCCACGACAGCAGCCTGCGCTTTGGCCTGCCCGATACCGAAGCCGACTGGCTGCGCCTGGACCAAGCCTTGGTCGCCTATAAGGACGCCACATGAGTACGCTGATGGTGCAAGGCACCACCTCCGACGCCGGCAAAAGTACCTTGGTGACCGCGCTGTGCCGCTGGTTGGTCCGCCAGGGCGTGGCGGTGGCGCCGTTCAAGCCGCAGAACATGGCGCTCAACAGCGCCGTGACCGCCGAAGGCGGCGAGATCGGCCGCGCCCAGGCCGTGCAGGCCCAGGCCGCCCACCTGGCGCCGCACACCGACATGAACCCGGTGTTGCTCAAGCCCAACAGTGACACCGGCTCCCAAGTCATCATCCACGGCCGCGCCGTCACCAGCATGAACGCGGTGGCCTATCACGACTACAAAGCCATCGCGATGCAGGCGGTGCTGGCCTCCCACGCCCGGTTGAGCCAGGCCTACCCAGTGGTGATGGTCGAAGGCGCGGGCTCTCCGGCGGAGATCAACCTGCGCGCCAATGACATCGCCAACATGGGCTTCGCCGAGGCAGTGGATTGCCCGGTGTTGCTGATCGCCGATATCAATCGTGGCGGCGTGTTTGCCCATCTGGTCGGCACCCTGGAATTGCTGTCGCCCACGGAACAGGCGCGGGTCAAAGGCTTTATCATCAATCGTTTTCGCGGTGATATTGCGCTGTTGCAGCCCGGCCTGGACTGGCTGGAAGCGCGTACCGGCAAACCGGTGGTCGGCGTGTTGCCCTATGTGATGGACCTGCACCTGGAAGCCGAAGACGGTATCGACAGGCGCCAGATCGACAAGGCGGCCCAGGTACTCAAGGTGGTGGTGCCGGTGTTGCCGCGCATCAGCAACCACACGGATTTCGACCCACTGCGCCTGCATCCCCAAGTGGATCTGCAATTCATCGGGCCTGGCCAGTCGATCCCTGGCGCCGACCTGATCATCCTCCCTGGCTCGAAAAGCGTGCGCAGTGACTTGGCGTACTTGCGCGCCAACGGCTGGGATACCGCCGTCGCGCGGCACTTGCGCTATGGCGGCAAGGTGCTGGGTATTTGCGGTGGCCTGCAGATGCTCGGTGAGCAGGTGCATGACCCGTTGGGCCTGGAAGGGGTTGCCGGTTCCAGCGATGGCCTTGGGCTGCTGGCGTTCAGCACTACGCTGGAAGAAGAGAAGCAGTTGCGTAATGTGCGTGGGCGTTTGGTGCTGGAGGATGCCGAAGTCAGCGGTTATGAGATTCATGCGGGCGTGACGACGGGGTATGCGTTGTCGAATGCTGCTGTGATCCTGGAAGACGGTCGCCTTGATGGCGCGCAAAGTGCTGATGGGCAAATTCTTGGGACCTATCTGCATGGTTTGTTTGAAAGCCCGGCGGCGTGTAGCGCTTTGCTGCGTTGGGCTGGCTTGCAGGACGTGCAGGCCGTGGATTACCACGGGTTGCGTGAGCGCGATATCGAGCGTTTGGCGGACCTGGTGGAGAACCACCTGGACACTGATTTATTACGCGAGCTGTGTGGGGTTTGACGGTGAGTACGCGGTCCCAATGTGGGAGCGGGCTTGCTCGCGAAGGCGGTGTGTCGGTGTACATATCCATTCCTGCGGTAACGGCCACCTATCGTTCCGCTCTTACAGCGGCTCACTTTTGGAAAGACCGGAAGCCTGCGTTCGGCCAGCGTGGTTTTACGGGGCGCATGAGATCAACATCAAAAGCCAGATCAACAGCAGATTGGCTTTTCTGTAGGAGCGGGCTTGCCCGCGATGGCGGCCTGATGGCCGATACATTTCAGCCAGATCAAGGTGCCATCCCATGCTCCAACTAATACTCGGCGGCGCCCGTTCCGGCAAAAGTCGCCTCGCCGAAAAGCTCGCCAGCGACAGTGGTTTGCCCGTCACTTACATCGCCACCAGCCAACCGTTGGATGGTGAGATGAATCAGCGCGTCGCGCTGCATCGCCAGCGTCGCCCTGACCATTGGGGCCTCATCGAAGAACCCGTCGAACTGGCTCGTGTACTACGCGAAAACGCGGCTGCCGGGCAATGCCTGCTAGTGGATTGCCTGACCCTTTGGCTGACCAATCTGCTGATGCTGGAGGACCCGGATCGCCTGGCGTCCGAACGCGATCAACTGTTGGAAACCCTGGCCACGCTGCCGGGTGAAATCATTTTTGTCAGCAACGAGACCGGTCTGGGTGTCGTGCCGCTGGGCGAATTGACTCGCCGCTATGTGGATGAAGCCGGTTGGCTGCATCAAGCTTTGGCCGAGCGTTGTCAGCGTGTTGTCCTGACGGTCGCCGGCCTGCCCCTGACTTTGAAAGGTACTGCGTTATGACTGACACCTGGTGGCTCAACCCTTGTAAGGCGATTGACGCTCAAGCGTACGAACACGCCCTGACTCGCCAGCAGCAATTGACCAAGCCGGCCGGCTCCCTCGGGCAGTTGGAGGCGCTGGCGGTGCAATTGGCGGGCTTGCAGGGGCAGGTCAAACCGTTGGTGGATCACGTGTGGATCGCCATTTTTGCCGGTGACCATGGCGTGGTTGCCGAGGGCGTGTCGGCGTTTCCCCAGGAAGTCACCGGGCAGATGCTGCACAACTTTGTCAGCGGTGGCGCGGCCATCAGTGTGTTGGCGCGGCAGTTGGACGCGCAGTTGGAAGTGGTCGACCTCGGCACGGTCACGCCGTCCCTGGACCTGCCCGGTGTGCGTCACTTGAGTATCGGCGCGGGCACCGCCAATTTCGTCAACGGCCCGGCGATGACTGAGGCCCAAGGGCAACTCGCCCTGCACGCCGGTCGCGACAGTGCGCGGCGTGCGTTGGCAGGTGGTGCGCAGCTGTTTATCGGCGGCGAGATGGGCATCGGCAACACCACCGCCGCCAGTGCGTTGGCGTGTGCCTTGCTCGATTGCGCGGTCAGTGACCTCACTGGGCCGGGGACGGGGTTGAATGCCCAGGGTGTCAGCCACAAAGTGGTCGTGATCGAGCGCGCCCTTGCGCTGCACGCCGGCCAGCGTGGTGATGCGTTGCAGACGCTGTTCAATCTGGGCGGCTTTGAAATTGCCGCGCTGGTGGGCGCGTACCTGGCCTGCGCCCAGGAAGGCATCGTGGTGCTGGTGGATGGCTTTATCTGCAGCGTCGCGGCGCTGGTCGCGACACGCTTGAACCCGGCCTGCCGTGAATGGCTGGTGTTTGGCCATCGCGGCGCCGAGCCGGGTCATCGCCATGTGTTGCAAAGCCTCGACGCGCAGCCGCTGCTGGAACTTGGCCTGCGCCTGGGCGAAGGCAGCGGCGCGGCGTTGGCGGTTCCGTTGTTGCGCCTGGCTTGTGCGTTGCACGGGCAGATGGCGACCTTCGCCGAAGCCGCCGTGGCAGACCGCCCGGCATGACCTTGCGCCTGGACTTGCTGCGTCACGGTGAAACCGAGCTGGGCGGCGGACTGCGTGGCAGCCTGGACGATGCTCTCACCGCCAACGGCTGGGCGCAGATGCGCACGGCCGTGGTGGCGCAGGGGCCGTGGGACCGTCTGGTCAGCTCGCCGCTGCAACGCTGCGCGCGGTTTGCCGAGGAACTGGGGGCTCAACTCAAGCTGCCGGTGAGCCTGGAAAAAGATCTGCAAGAGCTGCACTTCGGTGCCTGGGAAGGGCACAGTGCGGCGGACTTGATGGAGACCGACGCCGAAGGGCTGGGGTTGTTCTGGGCTGACCCCTACAGCTTTACGCCACCGGAAGGGGAGCCTGTCAGCGCCTTTTCCGACCGGGTCCTGGGCGCTGTCGCACGCTTGCATCAGGCCTATGCCGGTGAGCGTGTGCTGTTGATCAGTCATGGCGGTGTAATGCGTCTGTTACTGGCGCGAGCGCGTGGTCTGCCGAGGGAGCAACTGTTGAATGTCGAAGTGGGCCATGGCGGGTTGTTCAGCCTGCGCGTCGATGCTGACGGCACACTGACGGAAGGCGTGTAGACGTGCTGCCCTTTTGGATCGCCCTGCAATTTCTCAGCAGCCTGCCGATTCGCCTGCCGGGTATGCCGCAGCCTCAGGAGTTGGGACGGTCACTGCTGTTTTATCCGTTGGTGGGTTTGTTGTTCGGCGTGCTGTTGTGGGGCTTGAATTCGGTATTGATGGCCGCCCCGTTGCTGCTGCATGCCGCATTGTTGCTGACGGCCTGGGTGTTGCTCAGTGGTGGCCTGCACCTGGACGGCTTGGCGGACAGCGCCGATGCCTGGCTCGGCGGTTTTGGCGACCGCGAGCGCACGCTGACGATCATGAAGGACCCCCGCAGCGGTCCGATTGCCGTGGTCACGCTCGGGTTGGTGCTGCTGCTCAAATTCACTGCGTTGGTGGCCTTGATCGAGCAGCATAACGGCGCCGCATTGATCCTGGCGCCGCTGATCGGCCGCGCATCGATGCTGGCGCTGTTTCTTACCACGCGCTATGTGCGTGCTGGTGGATTGGGCCAGGCATTGTCGGATCATTTACCGAGAATCGTCGGCCAACAGGTACTGATCCTCAGCGGTTTGGCCTGTATTCTTATCGGCGGCTTCAGCGGTGGGATGGCTGTATTGCTCGCTGCGATCTGCTTTATCGGGCTGCGCCAATTGATGGTCAACCGCCTGGGCGGCACCACGGGTGATACCGCTGGCGCCTTGCTGGAGCTGCTGGAAGTCGCGGTTCTGGTTGGCCTGGCGCTGTAACACTTTCTTGCATTCCCTCAATCGCGGGTATATACACCTTCCATGCTTGCCTCCCAATGTTTGTGTACCAACCTGCGACGTGCCGCCCGTGGCGTCAGCAGGCATTACGACGGCGCTCTTGATGGCTTCGGGATCAACGTCGCCCAGTATTCTTTGCTGTGTAACTTGCAGCGCCTTGATCAGCCGAGCATTTCCAGCCTGGCGGAAGCCATGGGCCTGGATCGCAGCACGTTGGGGCGTAACTTGCGGGTGCTGGAAGGCGAGGGCCTGGTGCGGTTGGTGGAAGGCGATGACCTGCGCAACCGTCTGGTGATGTTGACCGAGGACGGTGAAGCACGACTGGCCGCGGCATTACCTGCCTGGGAAGCGGCGCAGCAGAAATTGATCGATCAACTCGGCGCGGAAAAACGCGAAACCTTGTTGGCCTTGCTGGACGAACTCGCCTGAGCGCGGGTTGGTTCGAATACAAGCGGGTATATACCCGCGAGCGGAGAATAAGAAATGACCTCGATGTGGCGCACCAGTGGATGGATTCTTGTAGGGAGTGCGCTGATCCTGGCGTTGTCGTTGGGCGTGCGGCACGGTTTTGGCCTGTTCCTGGCGCCGATGAGCAGCGAATTCGGCTGGGGCCGTGAGACCTTCGCCTTTGCCATTGCCTTGCAGAATCTGATTTGGGGTCTGGCGCAGCCGTTCACCGGCGCCCTGGCCGACCGTTTTGGCGCGACTAAAGCGGTGTTTGTCGGCGGCGTCCTGTACGCGGCGGGCCTGGTGTTGATGGGCATGTCCGACTCGGCGTGGTCGTTGTCCCTCAGTGCCGGCTTGCTGATTGGTATCGGTCTGTCCGGCACCTCGTTCTCGGTGATTCTTGGCGTGGTGGGCCGGGCCGTGGCGCCGGAAAAACGCAGCATGGCGATGGGTATCGCGAGCGCTGCGGGTTCGTTTGGTCAGTTCGCCATGGTGCCGGGCACTCTGGGTTTGATCAGTTGGTTGGGCTGGTCCGCGGCACTGCTGGCACTGGGCCTGATGGTGGCGCTGATTCTGCCGCTGGTCGCCATGCTCAAGGATCGGCCATTGCCGGTACTGGCGGGCCAGCAAACCTTGCGTGAAGCCTTGAAGGAAGCCTGTTCCCATTCCGGTTTCTGGCTGTTGGCCTTCGGCTTTTTTGTCTGCGGTTTCCAGGTGGTGTTTATCGGCGTGCATTTGCCGGCCTACCTGGTGGACCAGCACTTGCCGGCCACCGTCGGTACCACGGTGCTGGCGCTGATTGGCCTGTTCAATATCTTCGGCACCTACACCGCCGGCTGGCTCGGTGGGCGCATGTCCAAACCGCGCTTGCTGACTGGGCTGTACCTGTTGCGGGCGGTGGTGATCGTATTGTTCCTATGGGCGCCGGTCACCGAAGTCACGGCCTACCTGTTCGGTATGGCGATGGGCTTCCTGTGGCTGTCCACCGTGCCGCTGACCAACGGTACCGTCGCAACGTTGTTTGGTGTACGAAACCTCTCCATGCTCGGTGGGATCGTGTTCCTTTTCCACCAGCTCGGTTCGTTCCTGGGCGGCTGGTTGGGCGGGGTGGTCTATGATCGAACCGGCAACTACGATTTGATCTGGCAGGTGGCGATCCTGTTGAGCCTGCTCGCTGCGGCCCTGAATTGGCCGGTACGCGAGCGGCCAGTGGCGCGATTGCAGGCGCAGATGGAGGCGGCATGAGCATAGCGGTACGCGGGTTGATACTCGCCGCAGTCTTGGTTTTGATGTTGCTGGCCTGGTGGGGCTGGCAAAACGGCGGGCTGGCATTGATGCAACTGGGCATGTCGATCTGTTAAGTTCGTGGTCTGAATAATTTCAAGGACACACGACATGCAGATGCGCTGGCTCGCTGTACCCGTCCTGATGGCCATTGGCACTGCCGCCTTGGCCGCCAGTTGCCCGCCGCTGTTGGAAGGCCAATTGCCCAAGCTGCGCGCCAACGAATCCATCGACCTGTGCCAACGCTTCGCCGGCAAGCCACTGGTCATCGTCAACACCGCCAGCTTTTGCGGGTTCGCCCCACAGTTCAAAAGCCTCGAAGCCTTGTACCAGCGCTACAAGGGCGAAGGGCTGGAAGTGATCGGCGTGCCGTCAGATGACTTCAAGCAGGAAGCCAAGACCGGCGAAGAAACCGCCAAGGTCTGCTACGTGAATTACGGCGTGACCTTCACCATGACCGAGCCACAAAAGGTCAAGGGACCGGATGCGGTGAACCTGTTCAAGGTGTTGGCGCAGCAGACCGACGCGCCGCCGAAGTGGAATTTCTACAAGTACGTGGTGGATCGGCAGGGCAAGGTGATTGCCAATTTTTCCAGTCTCACCAAGCCGGACAGTCCGGACATGATCAAGGCGGTGGAGGAGGCGATAGCGTCCAAACCCTGATCGCCTGGCATTAAAAAGCCCCGCCTCCTTTGCAGGAGAGCGGGGCTTTTTTACACCCGTCTGGATCAGAAGGTGTAAGTCATGCCCAGGCCGAAACCGTTGGCGCTGTTTTCATACTTGGCGCGGTAGCTGGCAGTGGAAGGTGGGTTGGCCGTGTTGTTGACCTTCACATCTTCTTCTTTCAGGTACGAGTAGGCCAGGTCGATGGTCATGTTATCCATGACTTTGTAGCCCAGGCCCACGCTGAAGATCGTGCGATCGCCAGTAGGAATGCGCGGCGAACGATCGGTGTTGTTGGTAGGCGACTGGTCGAAGGTCAGGCCGGTACGCAGTACCACTTGTTTGGTCAGCTGATACGAGGTACCCACGGCGTAGGCCCAGGTGTCGTGCCAGTCTTGTTTCTCGGTGATGGCACTGAGTTGGCTAGGTGCCAAAATGCCGCCCGCGCCGGTTACGCCGTCGTTGTTGACGGTGATTTCCTTCAGGCGGCTCCAGCGTGTCCAGGTTGCACCGCCGTACAGTTTCCATGCGTCAGTCAGGTCTTGTGTCACCGACAGGTCATAGGATTCTGGAGTGTCGATTTTCAAGGAGGCGTCGTAACGGTTATTACGCAGGACCCCTTGAGTCTGGGCTGGGCCGCTGACGGTCGTGTGACCTTCCAGCTTGTACTTGACCTTCGAATGGTAGGTCAGGCCGACGCGGGTGGTATCAGTGGCCTGGACCAGCACGCCGATGTTGAAACCCAGCGCGGTGTCATCACCCTTGATCTTGACGTTGGTGTCGGAAAAACGAGGGTCGAGGGTTTTGTCCGATTCCAACACACCGGAAATCCGGTTGATGGTTGGGCCGAAACCGACCGATACGCGGTCGTTGAACGCATAGCTGACAGTTGGCTGGAAGGTCATGACCTTCACTTCGCTCTTGCTGCCGAAGCCACGGCCCTGGAAGCCGTTTTCATAGTCGGTCACCAGGCCAAACGGTGCGTAGACACCGAAGCCGATAGCCCACTGGTCATTGAGTTTGTTGGTGTAGAAACCAAATGGCACCGCGGTGAACGGAACCATGTCACCTTTGTTGGAGCCGCGAGAGTTGCCACCTGTGCTGCTGATGTCAGTCGAGGCGTCAATCGCTGCAACACCACCGGTGATTTGCTGGCCATTCAGGCGAGACATACCGGCAGGGTTACCGTAAACAGTGCTTGCATCATCGGCAGAAGAAGAGCGACCTGCGAAACCCGTACCCATCCCGCTGACGCTCTGTTCGTTCAGTGCAAAACCGCTTGCGAACAGGTGGGAGGATGCCATGGCAACGGCGAGGCTAAGTGTGGTCTTGAGCATTACTTTTTTCATTATTAGAACTCCGTGGTGATCACCGCTGCGGAAAGTAACAATAATTTTAAGATCGCGCTATAGGCTGTAATGTAGGAGATAGAGCGGTTTTGTAGGACAATCCGACCAGAATCCAGGGTTTTTGGCGAATCTTGCAAATTGCCCGGTTAGCAGGCCACGTGATTCATGGGTGAAACACAGGTTTGCCAGGCTTGAGTGAAATCGCGCAGCCGTCCTTGTGGATGAAAAATTTCTTTCCAGATACGCGCCATGGCCAGCACGTCACCGGGCGGAGGCAGAGCGGGGGTGTGTTGTTCCACCAACAACCAGGCAATGGCGGTGGCGTAGCGCAGGTTGACGGTGAGCTCCAATTGCGGGGCGCTGAGGAACGCGTGCTGGCTCGCGAGCCCGCGTACCAGGCTGGCGCGCTCTGGGTCCAGCGCCAGGTAGTTATCCCATAAGGCGCGGTGGCGCGGTTCGGTGATGCTATACAGGCCATGCCCACGGCGGTCGTGCAGCGCGGAACCGAGTTCCGACTGGCTGGCGGCAATGCCCAGCAGCAGGGACTCGGCCGTCGGGTTATGGCGGCCGAGGTACATCAAGGTCGGCCGGATCACATAACGACACAATTCGCTGGCAGCGATACCCATACACGCCTCAATCCGTGAAAGTGGTCGACGAAGCCTGAGAAGGTGGGGGCTTGGCAGCAGTGGATCGGATCTCAGGCTCGCCGGAAGCGGATCATGCCGCTTGAGTTGAAGTGTAGTGTCATATTTGTGATGTAAAGGACTGTTTTTAAAACATCTTCTTCATTTAGTTATAACGTTTATATCTATTCGAACTTAGTACAAAAGCTCAATAGGCAAATTCCGGGCAATAAAAAACCCTGCTTTTTAAACAGGGTTTTTGTGTTTCAGCGACTCGGGTCGATCAGGCAGTCAGTGCCTGACGGGTACGCTCGATCACGGCCTGCAGCGGTTCTGCGCTGGAGTATTGATCGGGGTACAGGCGTTCGCTGTGACGAGCGATGCCGTGTTCGTTGACCAGGGTGAAGCTGAAGCAGCCTTTGCGAGCGGCCATGATCAGGCAGTTCATTGGAGCAAAAGCGTTGGTGAGGGTGCGAATGGCATCCTGAGTATGGATTTGAGCGTTCATAATTATTGGTGTTCCTACAAATGACACGGATAAGAACCGTGCCGTATTAAAACGTTCCAGCGACGTTGACCACAATTGATCGAACGAAGAAACCGACTGGAACAAAGCAGCCAGTTTGAAGCGCTGATAAGTTAGGCGCGCTTGGGCTGGCAGGTAGGTACTTAGGAGGGCAGGCAACACAACAGGGGCAAAGGTTCTGGGCCCGGGGTGAAGATCCTGATCAATTTGCAGGTTGGTTCGGTCAGAGTATGGAAACTTCGCGACACCCTTTGCTTGTTCAAAGGCCGTGTCGTCGCAAGTGATACCTGGAAACCATCGAGGTGGTCGATCCCGTGTTGGACAGGGGAGTTGTTCGACCAGAATTGACTTTCAGCTTGGTACTAACGCCGCGGATAGTAACGGATTGAAACAGGTAAGGGAAGTGTGTTAGCCAAAAAACTTTCATCAGCCGCCCAACAGGCCGCGATAGACCAGTACGGTGCTCGCGGCCGCCAGGGAGCAGCCCAGCCCGTAGGCGGCAAGCGTCAGGCGTAAGGATTGACCGGTTTCTACCACCTTCATCACGTCGCCCATGTCGTTTATCCGGCCTTCACCCAGTTCGATGCACAGGCTCACGGCCGTGAACGCCGCCGACAGCAGGATCGCGATGGCGAACAGCGCCCCATCCGGTGACGGCAGTGCGGCATTGATCCCCAAGGAAACGGCGCAGATGGCCAGCAGCAACACGGCGAATAACAGAATCCCTTTCATCAACCCACCCACCGTTGCGATGTAGGTGGGGGAGTGTGGCGAGCCGGGGAAGATTTGAAAAGTCCCCGCTTTGCCCTCGCGGTAACATTTTTGCAGCGAGTCGCTTCAAAAAAAGCCGGGGATATAACCATCGAATGGGTACTTGTGCACATTAGTTGCGGTGTGTGTAACCGCGCTGTCAACTGCACTGCAGGGCTACCATTTGCCTGTAATGGAAATTTAAGTCAATGAAAAATCTGGCTTTTTTTTATTGGTGAAAAAATCGTCAGTTTGACTGCGGCCCCCATTCCATGGGGCTTTGCGCGAGTTAAAGGGGGGTTGTCCACTGAGTTATCCACAGCTTCTGTGGATTGTCCCGAGCGCTTGCTCTAGAACGGGCGTGCCGAGTTTTTTCAGCTTTACCTGTACGAAAAAAAGAGTAGAGTGGCGCGCCTTCCGTTCTGTCCCACAGTGCTTTATGAAGTTTCGCTCAGTATCACCTTCTGTTACCGACACCCCTCAAACTGTTACCGCCCCCAAGCGCTTCTCGTTGAAAGTTGCCTTGTGGTTGCTCGACAGTCCGCGCCTGGGTCACAACACCAATGTAAAGCACTTCGCCGGGCGTTTGCTCAAGCAGCCGGCCCGTGAAGGTGTGGTTGCCGCGCAAAGCCGCCTGGGCCAACTGATGTGCCGCGAATGCGGGAATGCCCGCGACCGCCGCATCGGCCACGACCTGCTACGCCTGGCCGCCCGCGCCGGTGACCGCCGCGCCCAGCGCGAACTGGGCCAGGTCGAAGACTGAGCTGTCCTCAGGCCTTGTGCTCCGCTAACCTTGGTTTTTTTCGGTGATGGCAGACATGTCTATGGTTTTTGACTGGACCAGTATTGCCTTGGGCCTGGCTGGCGCTGCCGTGCCGTTACTGGCCGTGTGCTGGCAGCTCCAGCGACGCCTGAGCGCACGCATGACCGGCTGGGAACTGCTCGAGGAGCGCCTGGCCACTGCACAGCTGGCCCAGGAAGGTCTGGCCGCTCAGCTGGATGCCAGCCGCGACGAGATCAGCGACTTGAGCCAGGCCAACGCCGCCAAGCAGGCTGACCTGGCCGCTGTGCGTCGCGAAGTCGAGTTGCTGCAGATCGACCGTGACAATGCCCGCGACGCCGCCCACGCCTGGAACCTCGACCGCAGCGCCAAGGAAGTCGAGCTACGCCGCCTCGATGCCTTGTCGGCCGCTCTGCGCGCCGAACTGCGTGAACAACAGGACAGTCATCAACAACGCCTCACCGACCTGCAAGGCTCGCGTGATGAGCTGCGTGCGCAGTTCGCCGAGTTGGCCGGCAAGATCTTCGACGAGCGTGAACAGCGCTTCGCCGAAACCAGCCAGGAGCGCCTGGGTCAATTGCTCGACCCGCTGAAGGAGCGCATCCAGTCCTTCGAAAAGCGCGTGGAAGAAAGCTACCAGAACGAGGCGCGTGAGCGTTTTTCTCTGGCCAAGGAGCTGGAGCGCCTACAGCAGTTGAACCTGCGTCTGTCGGACGAAGCCACCAATCTGACCCGCGCGCTCAAGGGCCAGAAAACCCAAGGCAACTGGGGTGAGCTGATCCTTGAGCGGGTGCTGGAGCACGCCGGGCTGGAGAAGGGCCGTGAGTATCAGACCCAAGTCAGTCTCAAGGGCCCGGACGGCGAGCGTTTCCAGCCCGACGTGCTGATCATGTTGCCCGGCGACAAGCAGGTGGTGGTGGACTCCAAGGTCAGCCTCACCGCTTATCAACAGTATGTGGCAGCAGACGATGAAGTGATCGGCCAGGCGGCCCTGAAGCAGCACGTACTGTCGCTGCGAAACCACGTCAAAGGCTTGGCTGGCAAGGATTACAAACGGCTGGAAGGCCTGCACAGCCTGGATTTCGTGTTGCTGTTCGTGCCGATCGAAGCGGCATTTTCCGCTGCGTTGCAGGCTGAGCCCAACCTGTTTCAGGAAGCGTTCGACCGTCATATCGTGATCGTCAGCCCAACCACCTTGCTCGCGACCCTGCGCGTGATCGACAGCCTGTGGAAACAAGAACGCCAGAGCCAGAACGCCCGGGAAATCGCCGAGCGCGCCGGTTGGCTGTACGACAAGTTCGTGCTGTTTATCCAGGACCTGGATGAAGTGGGTAACCGTTTGCAGCAGTTGGATAAGGCTTACAGCGCGGCGCGGAACAAGCTGACAGATGGACGCGGAAATCTGGTCAGCCGCACCGAGCAGTTGAGGTTGCTGGGGGCGCGGGCGAGTAAAAGCCTGCCGGCGGATTTGCTGGAGCGGGCGATGACTGATTCAGACGGTGTGGCCCATCTACCTGAATAAACACAGACCAAAAATGTGGGAGCGGGCTTGCTCGCGAATGCGGTGCGTCAGTCAATGCATGTGCTGACTGATCCACCGCATTCGCGAGCAAGCCCGCTCCCACATTAGACCGAGTACAAACCATTTACAGCGGTAAATGTCGACTCAGCAACGCCCGCAATGCCGCCGGCTTGACTGGCTTGGCCAGGTAATCCAACCCCGCCGCATGCACTTCGGCCACCATCTCCGGGCGGCCGTCGGCGCTGATCACCACGCCGGGAATCGGCTCGGCCAGTTGTGCGCGCAGCCACCCCATCAGCTCAGTCCCGGTTTCGCCATGGTCCAGATGGTAGTCCACCAGGGCCAGCTGCGGACGCACGCCGTCGGCAAGCAACGCCGCGCATTGCGCCTGGTCGGTGGCGGTCCACACTTCGCAGCCCCAGCGGGTCAACAGGCTGCGCATGCCGATCAGGATGCTCTCTTCGTTATCCACACACAGCACCTGTGCGCCGCTCAACGGCAGGCCGGTTTCCTGTGGCGTCTTGACCTGCGGGCTGGCCTGGTTGCGCGCCAACGGCACGCGCACGCTGAATACGCTGCCTTTGCCTGGCCACGAGCGTACGCTCAACCGATGACCGAGTACGCGGCACAAGCCATCGGCGATTGCCAGGCCCAGCCCCAGGCCTTTCTCCGCGCGGGTCTGGTGGCTGTCCAGGCGTTTGAATTCTTCGAAGATCACCTTCTGTTTATCCAATGGGATGCCGGGGCCACGGTCCCACACTTCCAGGCACAGCTCGCCCTTGCGTCGGCGTACGCCAAGCAGCACCGGGCCGTCGGCATAACGGAAAGCGTTGGTGAGAAAATTCTGCAGGATGCGCCGCAGCAACTTGATATCGCTGTCGACGCGCAAACGACTGCCGCGCAGGCGGAAACGCAAACCTTGCTCCTGGGCCAGCGCCTTGAACTCCGCGCCCAAGGTGTCGAACAGTTCGTTGAGTGCAAAGGGCTGGCGCTGCGGATTGATCTTGCCGTTTTCCAGGCGCGAGATATCCAGCAGGTCGCTGATCAGGTCTTCGGCGGAGCGCAACGAGCTGTCCAGGTGTTGCACCAGTTGCCGGGCTTCGGTGGAGAGGCCGTCGTTCTGGTGGGAGAGGGCGGCGGAAAACAGGCGCGCAGCATTCAAAGGTTGCATCAAGTCATGGCTGACGGCCGCCAGAAAACGGGTCTTCGACTGGCTGGCGGACTCGGCCACGCCCTTGGCGTCGGTGAGTGCCACATTAAGTTGGGACAGTTCATGGGTGCGCTCGGTCACCCGTTGTTCCAGGCCTTCGTTGGCCTCGGTGAGTGCCTGCTCGGCTTCGCGGAAAGCGGTAATGTCAGTGAAGCTCATGACAAAACCGCCGCCCGGCATCGGGTTACCGATCAACTCGATCACCCGCCCATTGGGGAATAAACGTTCGGACGTGTGCGCGCGGCCTTGGCGCATCCAGTGCAGGCGTCGCGCCACGTGCACTTCGGCCTCCCCCGGCCCGCACAGCCCGCGTTCGGCGTTGTAGCGGATGATGTCGGCAATCGGTCGGCCAACGCTGATCAGCCCGTCCGGGTAATTGAACAGCTCCAGATAACGCCGGTTCCAGGCCACCAGCTTGAGGGACTGGTCGACCACGCTGATGCCCTGGGTGATGTTCTCGATGGCGCCTTGCAGCAACGCGCGGTTGAATTGCAGCACCTCCGACGCTTCGTCAGCGATGCGGACTACGTCCTCCAGCTGCATTTCCCGACCTTCGATGGCGGCTTTTACCACCGCGCGTGTCGACGAGGCGCCCAGCACGCCGGCCAATAATCGCTCGGTGTGGGCAATCCAATCGTTGTCGGCATTCTGGTTGGGGTTGAAGCCTTTGCCCTGGCGATAGGCGAAACGGATAAAACTTTGCTGGGCGCGTTCTTCACCGACAAAGCGCGCCGCCAGGCTGAGCAAGTCGCTGATCTGCACCGACAACATCGAACGGGCGCTGGCACGTTGGCTGATTTCCTGGCCGATGAAACGCCCGGCTTGCCAGTGTTCGGACACGCGCGTGCGCGACAGCATCGACACCCACACAAACAGCGTGAAGTTACCGGCCAGGGAAAACACGGTACCCAAGGTCAATGAGGTGACGGACAACCCGAGCGGGTGGGAATGCATCCACGTCAGCCCTGGGAAGAGGCTGAGGGACCAGCCCAGGCTTTTCGCCGTCACCGGTAGGACCAAGGTGTAGAACCACAGGAAAGTACCGGCTGCCAGTCCGGCAAACACACCGCGTCGGTTGGCTTGTTTCCAATACAACGCACCGAGCATGGCGGGAGCCAGTTGGGTCACGGCGGCAAAGGCGATCTGGCCGATGGTCGCCAGGCTCGCGGTGGAGCCCAGCAGGCGATAGCTGACGTAGGCCAGCAACAGAATGATCACGATGCTTACGCGGCGTACCGAGAGCATCCAGTGGCGGAACACTTCGAACGGCCGCTCGGCGCTGGAGCGACGCAGCAGCCAGGGCAGCAGCATGTCGTTGGAGACCATGGTCGACAGGGCGATGCTCGCCACGATGACCATGCCGGTCGCAGCCGACGCGCCGCCGATAAAGGCCAGCACGGCCAGTGCCGGATGCGCTTCGGCCATGGGCAGGCTGATGACGTAGGAGTCCGGCAGTACCGAGCTGGGCAGCATCATCTTGCCGCCCAGGGCGATCGGTACTACAAACAGTGCGGCAAGAATCAGATAGGCGGGAAACACCCACTTGGCCAGGCGCAGGTCCTGGGGATCGATGTTTTCCACCACCGTGACATGGAACTGCCGGGGCAGGCAGATGATCGCCATCATGGCCACGCCGGTCTGCACCACCATGGAGGGCCAGTTGACGGTCTCTTTCCAGTATTCATCCAGGCGGGGGGCGAGCATGGCCTGGCTGAACAGATCACCGAAACCGTCGTACAGCCCGTAGGTCACAAACGCGCCGACCGCCAGAAACGCGAACAGTTTGACCAGAGATTCAAAGGCAATCGCCAGCACCATGCCCCGGTGGTGTTCCGTGGCATCGAGGTTGCGCGTACCAAACACAATGGTGAACAGCGCCAGCACCAGCGACACGATCAGCGCCGTGTCCTGAGCTCGGGTGCCGGTGGTGTCGGCGCCAGCGCCGATCAGCAGGTTGACGCCCAATACGATGCCTTTAAGTTGCAGGGCGATGTAAGGCAACACGCCGACCAGGCAGATCAGAGCGACCACCACGGCGAGGGATTGGGACTTGCCGTAGCGCGCCGCAATAAAGTCGGCGATGGAGGTGATGTTTTCCTGCTTGCTGATCAGGATCATCTTCTGCAGCACCCAAGGTGCCAACACCAGCAACAACACCGGTCCCAGGTAGATCGGTAAAAACGCCCACAACTGTTCGGCGGCCTGGCCTACGGCGCCGAAGAATGTCCAACTGGTGCAGTAAACGGCCAGCGACAGGCTGTACACCCAGGCACGCATACGCGGCGGCAGCGGCGCACGGCGGCGATCACCGTAGAAGGCGATGGCAAACATAATGGCCATATAGGCCAGGGCAACGGCGGCGATCAGCCCGCTGGACAACGTCATGGTAACTCCGCGCATAAGAACACCCGGGCATTCCAGGCCCGGTTGGACAGTCTCGCAGAATGCTTGGGGTTAGTCAGTGTCGACCAAGGTCTGAGCGCGACGTGATGTCGCGGCCTAACGGGGTGGCAGGGTTTTCTGGCGCAGGATGTAAATAGTCACCAGCACCGCACTGGTCAGCATGAAACCCCGCGCCCACGGCAGTGGCACCAGGTAACAGGACACGCCGATACTCAGCCACATCAAGCCGATGGCGTAGACCTTGGCTTTGAGAGGAATGCCATTGCCATCCAGGTAATCACGGATCCACGGTCCCAGGCGTGGGTGTTGCACCAGCCAATGGTAGAAACGTGGGGAGCTTCGGGCGAAGCAGGCGGCAGCGAGCAGCAGGAAGGGTGTCGTCGGCAATACCGGCAGGAAAATCCCGATCACCCCCAACGCCACACTGAGCCAGCCGATGGCCAGCAACAGGTAGCGCAGGAGCAGAGGACGATTGCCCATGGGTGTCACGGGCAAGCGACTCAGTGGTGACGTGGCTTGAGGATCGCCGGTTTTTCGTCAGGTGCGTTGCACAGCAGGTACAGCGCGGTCAGGGCTTCCGGGATCTGAACGATCATGTCGTCCATCAGGTTGGCGTCGGCGGCGATGTCGGCGAATTCAGGCTGGTCGTCGAACAGACCGGAACCGACCATGATTGGCAGCAGCATTTCGCTGACTTCTTCCTCGGCGGTTTCGAACCAGGCGGCTTCGCGCAGGAAAACGCCTTCCATGAAACCGATGCACCAGCCGCGCAGGTCGGAGTCATCCGGTTCTTCGCCCAGGTCCAGTTCGCATGGCAGCTCGAATTCCTCGTCGGAGGCCAGTTGGCGACCGATGTGGGCCTTGAGGGCCAGCAGGGTGGATTCGATTTCTTCGCGTTGGGCAGCATCGGCGTAGTGCGGCTCTTCGGCGAACAGTGCATCGATCCATTCACGGTCGGGGACGACGTCGGAGCAGATCGACAGGGCGGTCAGGTAGCCGTGGGCGGCCACGTAGTCCAGCGCCTCGTCATGCAGCTCATCGGCGTCGAGGAAGGCTTGCAGGCGGGTTAGTTGCTCAGCGAAGGACATTGAAGGACTACCTTGGGAATAAACGATGCTGAATTCTAGGCTTTCTTGAGCGCCCAGGCCAGCCGCACTGCATATTTGCCAGGTTTTAGATAGCGCTCGCTGTTCGTCAGTGGCGCCCTTTGGCGGGTAACGCTCGGGTATACTGCCGCGTTTTGTGATGCCCTTGCAGGCCAAGCGCCAGTGCGCGAAAACTTCGCTTACGGATTATTTCCCGTGAAAGCGGTTTTTTTCGGCCAGCCTGTACAGAGGGATTTCGGCACTATTTTGGAGTTTTACATGCTCGAGCAGGCACAACGCGTCCTCAAGGACATCTTCGGCTACGACAGTTTTCGTGGCCGCCAGGGTGCGATCATTGAGCGCGTGGCCAGTGGCGGTGACGCACTGGTCCTGATGCCTACCGGCGGCGGCAAGTCTTTGTGCTTCCAGGTGCCTGCGCTGTTGCGCAATGGCCTGGCCGTGGTGGTGTCGCCGCTGATCGCCCTGATGGACGACCAGGTGGCTACCCTTGAAGAACTCGGTGTCGCCGCCGCGTCGTTGAACTCCACCCTCAGTGCCGAGCAGCAGCGCGACCTGGCCGCGCGGATCAAGCGCGGTGAAGTGAAGATGCTGTACCTGGCCCCCGAGCGCCTGGTGCAGCCGCGCATGCTGGCTTTTTTGCAAAGCCTGGAAATCGCCCTGTTTGCCATCGACGAAGCTCACTGCGTCTCCCAATGGGGTCATGACTTCCGTCGCGAGTATTTGCAGCTCGGCCAATTGGCAGAGCTGTTTCCCGATGTGCCGCGCATTGCCCTGACCGCCACGGCCGACAAGCGTACCCGCGAAGAAATCGTCGAGCGCCTGCATCTGCAGAACGCCGAGCGCTTCCTGTCGAGCTTTGACCGACCGAATATTTTCTACCGTATCGTGCCCAAGGAGCAGCCGCGCAAACAGTTGCTGGCGTTCCTCTCCGAGCGGCGCAGCGATGCGGGCATCGTCTATTGCCTGTCGCGCAAGAAGGTCGATGAGGTGGCCGCGTTTCTCTGTGAACAAGGCTACCCGGCGCTGCCGTATCACGCCGGCCTGCCCAACGAAACACGGTCAGCTCACCAGAAGCGCTTCCTCAACGAGGAAGGCCTGATCATGGTGGCTACAATCGCGTTCGGCATGGGCATCGACAAATCCAACGTGCGCTTCGTTGCGCACATGGACCTGCCCAAATCCCTCGAGGCCTACTACCAGGAAACCGGGCGCGCCGGCCGTGACGGTTTGCCGGCGGATGCGTGGATGGTCTACGGCCTGCAAGACGTGGTGATGCTCAAGCAGATGCTGCAGAACTCCGAGGGCGACGAGCGCCACAAGCGGCTGGAACAGCACAAACTCGACGCCATGCTCTCGCTGTGTGAAGAGACCCGCTGCCGTCGCCAGACTTTGCTGGCGTATTTTGACGAAGACATGCCCGAGCCGTGCGGCCATTGCGACAACTGCGTCGACGGCGTGCAGACCTGGGACGCCACTGAACCGGCGCGCCAGGGTTTGTCCGCCATCTATCGCACAGGCCAGCGTTATGGCGTCGGTCACTTGGTGGATGTGTTGCTGGGCAAGGACAACGAGAAGGTGCGCAGCTTCGGCCACGAAAAACTCTCGGTCTATGGTGTCGGCAAGGCCCGCGCCGAAGGCGAGTGGCGCTCGCTGTTCCGGCAGATGGTGGCGCGCGGCCTGGTGGACATCGACATCGAAGGCTATGGCGGCCTGCGCCTGAATGACAGCTGCCGGCCGTTGCTCAAGGGCGAAGTCAGCCTGGAGCTGCGCCGCGACCTCAAGCCGCAGACCACTGCCAAGAGCAGCACCAGCCAGGCCAGCCAGCTTGTACGGGGCGAAGAACGCGAGCAGTGGGAAGCCTTGCGCACCCTGCGCCGCAAACTGGCGCAGGAACACAGCGTGCCGCCGTACGTTATTTTCCCCGACTCCACGCTGCTGGAGATGCTGCGGGAGCAACCCACCAGCATGGCCGAGATGGCGCGGGTCAGCGGTGTGGGCGCGCGCAAGCTGGAGCGTTACGGCCAGGCCTTCCTCGAAGTACTCGGCGGCCAGGCCGAAGCGCCGAAGGAAGTCGCCGATATCCGCCACGAACTGATCAGCCTGGCACGTGCTGGTATGACTCCGATCCAGATCGCCGGCCAGTTGCAATGCTCTGAAAAGAACGTCTACACCTTGCTCGCTGAATCCATCAGCAAGCAGCAGTTGTCGCTGGAGCAAGCCCTTGATTTACCCGAGGATCTGCTCGGCGAAATCCAGGATGCTTTCCTGGACGGAGAGGGCGAATTGCCACCTGTGGCGGAGATTGCCCCGCTGTTCGCCGGACGCGTTCCTGAAGGTGTTTTGTACTGCGTGCGGGCGGCTTTGCAGTCTGAATTCGAAATTTAGTGCGCCAATTACGACAATGTAACGAATCAGTACATAGCAACTCTTGCCTACGGGCAAAGCTCATGCTTAGCTGACTAATAATTAGCCACACTTTATTTTCAGTCTAAAACATGAGTTTTTTATGCCGTTAACCGATCAACACCGATTTGGCATGCAATTGGCGCAAATGTCCCGTGGTTGGCGCGCCGAGCTGGATCGCCGTCTGGCTGGGCTTGGCCTGTCACAGGCGCGCTGGCTGGTGCTGCTGCACCTGGCCCGTTTTGAAGAGGCCCCCACCCAGCGTGAGCTCGCGCAGAGTGTGGGCGTTGAAGGGCCGACATTGGCCCGCTTGCTGGACAGCCTGGAAGGCCAGGGCTTGGTGCAACGCCAGGCTGTGGTAGAAGACCGTCGTGCCAAGCGTATCTTGCTGTGTGATACCGCCCGCCCATTGATCGAACAGATCGAAACCATTGCCACCGCCCTGCGCCATGAGCTGTTTGTAGGCGTGGACGAAGCCGACTTGAGCGTGTGCATGCGCGTGCATGCGCACATCCTGTCGAATCTGGAAAAGTCCTGAAGCAAACACCGGGCGGGCTTTCTGTGGCAAGCCCGCTCACCACAAAAGGGTTCTGTACAGGTCGTCAGAACGTCTGCCCCAGGTTCAGATACACCGCCTTCTGATTATCATCATTGAACCCATAGCTGAAATTCAGCGGCCCCAACGGTGTATCGAACCCCAGGAAAATACTCGCCGCGTTGATATACCCACTGTCGAATTCATTGTCATTGTTCCACGCGCGGCCGCGCTCCAGTGACGCGCCCAGGTACAGCGGGAAATCCAGCGGCAGGTACGAACGCGGTGTGAGCCTGCGGTAGTACACCGCGCGCATCAGGCTGATGTTCTGCCCCGAGATAGCATCCTGGCGGAAGCCCGACAGCTGCCGCGCACCACCCAGCAGGAAGCTGGAAATCACCACGTCCGAATCATCCAGGGTGCGCCCGTAACGCCCGCCCAGCACCAGGGTGTCCGGGCCGTGGCTCATGGCCTTGTCGAGCTTGAACTCCCACTGGCGGTAGCGTTGGTCCGAGCCCAGCCCAGGTTCGAATTCGCGGTAGGCCAGGCCGATGTCTTCGCCGGTATGGGGGAAGTACACGTTGTCCAGGGAGTCGAAGGAGTACTTCAGTTCATAGAAGCCTTCGCTGAAACTCACGCTGGGCAGGTCCCGGTCGCCAATGCGCACATCTGCCTTGCCCCAGGCTTCGCCGACGCCGAAGCGGATTTCGCCGCTGTTGCCGATCTGCCGTCCGACGTTCAAGCCGAAACCGTAGCGTTCCAGGCGATATTCGGAGATGGGGTCGTTGTCCAGGATCAGCTCGACGTTCTGGGCCTGGGCGCTGATATACGGCGCGACAAAGTAACGTGAGCCCGTATCCATCGGCTGGTAGAACTCGCTGTAAAGCTCTTGTCGATCCCCAATCTGTACCCGTGTCAGCCATTCGGCGCCGAGGCGGTTGATGCCGTTCATGCGGTAGCTGGCGCCGAGGTTGAACGCGCTGTCGCCGCGCATGTCATCCGACAGGTTAAGGCCCAGGCGCAGGTAGTCGGTACCGCTGCGTTTGCCGCGCGCGCTGATCACCAGGGTGTTGTCCTGGCCCTTTTTCACCACGCGGTATTGCACCTGCTCGAAGTAATCCAGGCCGTACAAGGTGCCCATGTCGGTTTGCAGGCGCCCTAGGTTGAGCGGTTCGCCCAAGGGTTGGCGGATGTAGTAGCGGATCACGTCGTCGCTGACTTTCGAGTCGTTCTCCACGTTGATGGCAGTGATCACCGGCGTGCGTTCGCCGGGTGTACGGGCGGCCACCAGTTGTGGGTCGATCGGCTCGGCGGGGCGCAGGTGGGCCAGGCGCGCGTCGAGGGCGCGGGTGGCGCGATAGCCGGCATCGATCATGTCCTTGGCGCGGCCGAAGTCGGTCACGCCGTAGGCGGCGAGGGGTGGCTGGATCAGCACGTCCTTGGGGTGCAGGTCCTTGAGTTGTTCTTCGGAGTTGCGTCGGGTCATCAGGGTGATCGACTGGTTGAGCACGTCCACCACCGTCGCCAGTTGCTTGCGCGAGCGCAGTGGCGTGCCGATGTCCACGACAATGGCGATATCCACGCCCATGTCCCGCGCCACATCGAGCGGGATGTTATCGGTCATGCCGCCGTCCACCAGCAGCCGGCCGTCCAATTCCACGGGTGCGAACACCGCCGGGATCGACATGCTGGCGCGGATCACCTGGGGCAGGTGGCCCTTGCGGAATACCACTTTCTCGCCGGTGGTGATATCGGTCGCCACCGCGCGGAAGGGGATCGGCAGCTTGTCGAAGTTACGCGTGTTGCTGCTATGGGCGAACATGCTTTCCAGCAGCAGCGCCAGGTTCTGGCCTTGGATCACGCCCAGTGGCAGGCCCAGGCTGCCGTCATCGCGAAAGCTGAGTTTCTGCTTGACCAGGAAATCCCGGTCATCCTGCTTGCGCCGGAACGGCACGTCTTCCCGCGGCGGTGCGTCAGACAGTGCCTGTTGCCAGTCGATGCTCAGCGCCAGTTTTTCCAACTCGTCGATCTTGTAGCCCGACGCGTACAGCCCGCCGATCACCGCGCCCATGCTGGTGCCGGCAATCGCATCGATCTGGATGCCTTGCTCTTCCAGCGCCTTGAGCACACCGATATGTGCCAGCCCACGGGCGGCGCCGCCGGACAGCACAAGGCCGATCTTCGGGCGTGGCGGTTCAATGGCGTCGGCGATAAGGGGGAGCAGGCACAGAAACAGGCAGGACAGCAGGCGGCGCATCATGAATCTCGAGGCTGGGCGATAAAGGCCGGTATTATAGCCACTCGATCCGCCGAGCCCGTTATGCCTGGAGCTTCTCAAATTATGTCTTCGATCAAACCCGAGATCGTCATCACCTATTGCACCCAGTGCCAGTGGCTACTGCGCGCCGCGTGGTTGGCGCAGGAACTGCTGAGTACGTTTGCTGATGATTTGGGCAAGGTGTCGCTGGAACCGGCCACGGGCGGCGCGTTTCGCATCACTTGCGACGGTGTGCAGATTTGGGAGCGCAAGGCGGACGGCGGTTTTCCCGAGGCCAAGGTGCTCAAGCAGCGCGTACGTGACCAGATCGACCCGCAGCGCGACCTGGGGCATAACGACCGCACCCAGTGAAAGTCACCGCCCCGTGGGGCGGTGACACGGTGGTTATTTGGCCGCCATCTTTTGCTTGATAAAGCCAATCACCCACGTCAGTACCAGCCCGCCGACACCTCCGCCGACAATGTTGCTGCCCACTGCCGCCACGTCCAGGGCTTCGCCGCCCGAGGTGCCCGTGAGTGCCGCGACGACTTGGCCGAGCACCAGCCCGCCGACACCACCGATCAGTGTATTGAGCCCGGTCCCGAGGCTCTGTTTGGTCATGCCGGCGATGTTGCCGCCGACGGCGCCGCTGATGATCTGCACTAACAAATTGATGAGCATTTCCATGGTAAAGCTCCCGCATCGCGTTGAGGTTGTGACCACTCGCGTGCAGCAACTTCAGAACACACCCAGGCTGTCGTCGAGCTGTCGGTTATCCGTTGAACGACTGCAGACTGTTGCGGATATTCAAAGTATAGATCAGGCCGTCGCCGCGGGCTGCTTGGCCTGGCTGGCACCGCCCATCAACCCTGACAGCACGATCGCGACGATGATCAACACACCGCCCAAGAGCATGCGCAGCGTCGGGGTTTCGGCAAACAGCAGCCAGGCCGCGGTGATGCCGTAGACCGGCTCCATGGCGAACACCACCGAAGCGGTACGCGCCTTGATCACCGCGAGGCTGGCAACAAACAGGCTATGGGCCAGGCCGGTGCAGAACACCCCGAGCAAACCGATCCACAACCAGTCGATTGCGCGCACCTCTGTCAGGCCGGGCGCCGCCACGGGCAACAAGCACACGGCGACCACCACGTTCTGGCACAGCGCTGCCTGCACCGCCGGGATACGTCCGGAACTGGCGCGGTTATTCAGTGACAGCAGGGAAAACAGCAACCCCGAGGCGATGCCCCAGAGCAGCCCGCCGGTGGCTTCGCTGGCGAGGTTGAAGTCCGGGGTAACCAACACCAGGCCGACGCTGACCAGTACGACCAGGACCACTTCGTTGGCGCGGATGCGCTCGCGGAAAATCAGCCCCTCGAGGATCACGGTAAAAGCTGGAAATGCGGTGAAGCCCAAGGTCGCAACCGCTACGCCGGCGACTTTCACGGCAATAAAGAAGGTCACCCAGTGCGCCGCCAACAATACGCCGCTGACCAGCAGTCGGCGCCAGTCGCGCAGTTCCAGGGTTTTCCAGGCGGTGCTGCTGGCGAACCGTGCGAATACCGCCAGGGCTACCACGGCAAACACGGCGCGACCAAAAACGATGATGGCCGGGGAGGCGGCCGCCAGTTTGCCGAATACGCCGGTGAGGCCAAACATCAATGCGCCGATATGCAGGGCGCCGAGGGCTGAGCGGGGAGTCATTGCGATCCTTGAGTCTTGGTGTGACAGAACCGCAGTCTAGTGGGTGGCCCGCATCGGTGTCTGTCGTCCGGCTCGCGATGTTTATCGCGAGACTCTTCCTACGGCTTACGCCTTAAAGCACCCGGCGAGGCGCCAAATTCCCGCAGCATTGCAGCGGCGAAGGCACTTTGCGAGGCGTAACCGACGCGATCGGCAATTTCACCGATAGGCAGCGGTGTTTTGCGCAACAGGTCCAGGGCCATGTGCAGGCGACGGCTACGGATGTAGTCCATCGGTGTTTGCCCGCATTCGGCCATGAACCGTGCGTGCAGGCGCGCCACCGATAAGTCAGCGATACGCGCCAGGTCAGCCACCTGCAAGGGATGCGCAACGTGCCGCTCGATATGTTGATTGAAGGCTGCGTACGGCAGGCGCCGGCCCGGCTGCGGTGGGGCCAGCGGATGATTGAGGCTGGCCAGCAACAGCACCGCGCCTTGCTGCACGATCAATGGGTCATGCACCGGGCTGTGGGCCAGCCATTGCACCAGCTGGCTTTGCCGCGAGTCCAAGGTCAGCCGCGCGGGCTGGTCGAGCAGGCGGCGACTGGCATCGGCATGCTCGCCCAGCGATTGCAGCACCCAGTGCTCCGTCGGCACATCCAGCACCAGGCAACGACTGCCATCGCGACTGCCGCACGCATGGTGGGCCGAGAAGGGCAGCACCATCACGCTGCTTTCGCGCACCTGGCTGCCACGGCCGTCTACTTCCAGGTCCAGGTGCCCGGACAGGCCGAACACCAACTGCGCATGGTCATGGCTGTGGGCGAGGGGCGCTTCGACGTAGTGGCGTAGGGTGAGGGTGGGTCCCATTGCGGTCTCCTGGGCGGCAAGCTGGCAGTCTACAACGCTTTGCGGGCCGTGAGCGCTGTCATCAGACTGACGCACAGTTGTCATGGGCTATTAATCGCCAGGGCGCAAGCTCGCGAAAACACCGTCGAGGGATGCCCATGACCAGTGCCGAGTTCGCCAAGCCCAGCCGCAAGCAACGGGTTCGTACCCTGTGGATTTCCGATGTGCACCTGGGCACCCGGGATTGCCAGGCCGAACATTTGTCGCAGTTCCTCAAGGGCTATCACGCTGACAAGGTCTACCTGGTCGGTGACATCATCGACGGCTGGAAACTGCGAGGCGGCATGTATTGGCCCCAGGCCCACACCAACGTGATCCGTCGCCTGTTGACCATGGCCAAGCGTGGCACCGAGGTGATCTACGTCACCGGCAACCACGACGAATTCCTGCGTCGCTATTCCAAGCTGATCCTGGGCAATATCCAGCTGGTCGACGAAGCAATCCACGTGACTGCCGACGGCCGGCATCTGCTGGTGATCCACGGCGATCAGTTCGACGTGATCACCCGCTACCACCGCTGGCTGGCGTTCCTCGGTGACTCGGCCTACGAGTTCACCCTCACGCTGAATCGCTGGCTGAACCACTGGCGTGCGCGCTACGGTTATGGCTATTGGTCGCTGTCGGCGTACCTCAAGCACAAGGTCAAGACAGCGGTGAACTTCATCAGTGATTTTGAAGAAGCCATCGCCCACGAGGTGACCAAGCGCGAGTTGCATGGCGTGGTCTGCGGGCATATCCACCATGCGGAGATTCGCAAGGTGGGCGAGGTGGATTACCTCAACTGCGGGGATTGGGTGGAATCGTGCACGGCGTTGATCGAACACTGGGATGGGAGCATCGAGTTGTATCGGTTGGCGGATGCGCAGGCCAAAGAGGCGCAGCTCAAGGCAGAGATGGTAGCGGGCTAGAGTCTGACTCGGTCGAAATGTGGGAGCGGGCTTGCTCGCGAATGCGGTAGGTCAGTCACCTGATGTGTCGGATGACACACCGCTTTCGCGAGCAAGCCCGCTCCCACAGTTTTGATTCGGTTTCTTCAGTTGGAGACATCGGCAATGGCTTGAGCCAGCAACGTCAGGCGTGTCGCATCAATGCCCGCCACGTTGGCCCGCCCCGAACTCACCATATACACGCTGTGCTTTTCGCGCAGTTGCTTCACCTGCTCGGCACTCAAGCCGGTATAGGAAAACATCCCGCGCTGCGCCCCGATGTGCGCAAACCGCTCCGACAGACCGTGGGGCGCCAACGCCTCCACCAAGCCCGAACGCAGGTGTGCGATCCGTGAGCGCATGGCTTCGACCTCGTCGCTCCAGCGTTTTTTCAGCTCGGTATCCCCCAGGATGGTCGCCACTACCGCAGCACCATGGTCCGGCGGCGTCGACCACAGGTTACGCGCCGTGTTGGCCAACTGGCTGCGCACATCCGTGAGCTTTTCGGCATCCGCCGCACACACGATCAACGCGCCGACGCGGTCGCTGTACAGGCCGAAGTTCTTCGAGCAGGAACTGGTGATCAGCACTTCCGGCAGCTCGGCTGCAAACAACCGCACGGCCCAGGCGTCCTGCTCCAAACCATCGCCAAAGCCTTGGTAAGCGAAGTCGATCAGCGGCAGCAACTGGCGCTCGCGCACGATCTGCAGCACCTGGCGCCAGTCGTCCTGGGACAGGTCGAAACCGGTCGGGTTATGGCAGCAGGCGTGCAGCAGCACCACGTCGCCCTTGGGCACGCTGGACAGGGTGGCGAGCATCGCTGCCACATCCAGGCGGTTGTCAGCACCCACGTAAGGGTAATGACTCACCGGGATCCCGGCCTTGGCAAAAATCGTTTCGTGGATCGGCCAGGTCGGGTTGCTCAGCCAGACGCCACGACCGGGCAGGTTGTGCGCAATGAAGTCAGCACTCAGGCGCAAGGCGCCGGTGCCGCCCGGGGTCTGGGTGGCGCCGGCACGGCGTTCGCGGATCAGCGCGGAGTCCGCGCCGAGCACCAGCTCGCTGATCAGCTTGCCGAACGCCGCATTGCCGTGGCCGCCGATGTAGGTCTTGGTGGTTTGCGTGTCCACCAGGCGCTGCTCGGCCAGCTTCACCGAGTGCGGAATCGGGGTCAGGCCCTGGTCATCTTTATAGACGCCCACGCCCAGGTCGAATTTGTTCGGGTTGCTGTCCTGGGCGTACAGGTCCATCAGCCCGAGGATCGGGTCGCCGGGCACGCGGCCAATGGCATCGAAATGCATTACTTGCGGCCCTCGACGTCCTTGGCCACTTCGTCGGTGCGCGCGGCCATGATGAAGTCGTTGCGGTGCAGGCCTTTGATGGAATGGCTCCACCAGGTCACGGTGACCTTGCCCCACTCGGTGAGCAGGCCTGGGTGATGGCCTTCGGCTTCAGAGATGTCACCCATGGCGTTGGTGAAGGCCAGGGCGAACTTGAAGTTTTTGAACAGGAAAACCTTTTCCAGTTGCATCACGCCGTCGCGGACTTCGATGTTCCAGTCGGGGATCTGCTTGAGCAGCACCGGCAGTTCTTCGTCGCTGACTTGCGGGGCATCGGCACGGCAGGCTTCGCAGTGGGCTTGGTTCAAGGTGGTCATGAGGGTGTCCTGAATTCGAAGGTATGAAGATCAGTAGCGTTACCCTAAAGCAACGCGCGGCCAGGGAACAGACTCACCTGGCCTCAAGATGTAAGGTTCAAGCCGCCTTGGGCTTGGGTGGAAACTTCGGTGCGTGCAGACCCAGCTGCATGCCACGTTCCACCATGCCCATGATGTCCTCCTGCGCGACTTCGAACAGGCGCTTGAGGTCTGGCAGCACGAAGTA
Organism: Pseudomonas sp. IPO3749; assembly: GCF_013386605.1. Classification (NCBI taxonomy): domain Bacteria; kingdom Pseudomonadati; phylum Pseudomonadota; class Gammaproteobacteria; order Pseudomonadales; family Pseudomonadaceae; genus Pseudomonas; species Pseudomonas sp. IPO3749. Next base: position 100,692 of record NZ_JACARN010000020.1, read on the forward strand.
CAAAGGTTGCAGGATGTCGATGCGATACGGCGTGCGCATCGCCTCCAATGGGTCGAACACTTGATGCTCGGGCTCGGACGACAGGCTGTACACCGTCTCCTTGGGCGACGACAGAATGCCGCCACCGTAGATGCGTCGACCTGCGGGCGTGTCCACCAGGCCGAATTCGATGGTCATCCAGTACAGGCGCGCCAGGTACACGCGTTGCTCCTTGGTGGCTGCCAGGCCGAGCTTGCCGTAGGTGTGGGTGAATTCGGCGAACCAAGGGTTGGTCAGCAACGGGCAGTGGCCGAAGATCTCGTGAAAAATATCCGGTTCTTGCAGATAGTCGAGTTCTTCGCGGGTGCGGATAAACGTCGCCACAGGAAACTGCTTGTTGGCGAGTAATTCGAAAAAAGTCTGGAAGGGGATCAGCGCCGGCACGCGGGCGACCTGCCAGCCGGTGGTCTCGGCCAGCACTGTGTTGATTTCGCCCAGTTGCGGAATGCGGTCATGGGGCAGGCCGAGCTTGTCGATGCCGTCCAGGTATTCCTGGCAGGCGCGTCCCTCGATCACTTTCAACTGGCGAGTGATCAGGGTGTTCCACACCGCATGTTCTTCCGGCGTGTAGTGGATAAAACCTTGCGCATCGGGCTCGCGGGCCACGTACTGCGTCTGCTTCATACGGCTCTCCTGCTAGGCATTCGTTCTTGTTATGTCCTGCGATGCGCTTATTGATAACCCGTGCGCGGCCAGATTCCATCTGTTTAAAACGCTTTTACGTAGGAAAACTTACCAGTTTCCGTAAAGTATTCGTTACGCTTGTGAGGCTGTCCGCTGGCTTGGGCTGGGAAAAGCCCGCAAGCTGTCACATAATCTTGACGACTATCTGCGCCCAGCGACAAAAAGACGCGGCGCCTCCCCACTTTTCGGGCCTCTTCATGCGTATCAAAGTGCATTGCCAGAACCGCATCGGCATCCTGCGGGACATTCTCAACCTGCTGGTGGAATACGGTGTCAACGTCGCCAAGGGCGAGGTGGGCGGTGAGCATGGCAATGCCATCTACCTGTTTTGCCCGAACCTGGTGAACATGCAGTTCCAGGCGTTGCGCCCGCAGTTCGAGGCGATTGCCGGGGTATTCGGCGTCAAAAGGGTAGGGCTGATGCCCAGCGAGCGTCGGCATATGGAGCTCAATGCGTTGCTTGGCGCCCTGGAATTTCCGGTGCTGTCGATCGACATGGGCGGCTCGATCGTCGCCGCCAACCGCGCGGCGGCACAGCTGCTCGGGGTACGGGTGGATGAGGTGCCAGGCATTCCGTTGTCGCGGTATGCCGAGGACTTCGACTTGCCGGAACTGGTGCGCGCCAGCAAATCGCGGATCAACGGCCTGCGGGTCAAGGTCAAGGGTGACGTGTTCCTGGCGGACATTGCGCCGCTGCAATCCTCCGAACATGACGATAGCGAGGCCATGGCCGGCGCCGTGCTGACCCTGCATCGGGCCGACCGTGTCGGTGAGCGCATCTACAACGTGCGCAAGCAGGAACTGCGTGGCTTTGACAGCATTTTCCAAAGTTCCAAGGTCATGGCCGCCGTGGTGCGCGAAGCCCGGCGCATGGCGCCGCTGGACGCGCCTCTATTAATAGAAGGCGAAACCGGTACGGGCAAGGAGCTGTTGGCACGCGCCTGCCACCTGGCCAGCCCGCGTGGGCAATCGCCGTTGATGGCGCTTAACTGCGCGGGCCTGCCCGAGTCGATGGCCGAGACCGAGCTGTTCGGCTACGGCCCTGGCGCGTTCGAAGGTGCGCGTGCCGAGGGCAAATTGGGGCTGCTGGAGCTGACGGCGGGCGGTACGTTGTTTCTCGATGGAGTTGGGGAGATGAGCGCGCGATTGCAGGTGAAATTGCTGCGCTTTTTGCAGGACGGTTGCTTCCGTCGCGTAGGCAGCGATGAAGAGGTTTACCTGGACGTGCGGGTGATCTGCGCCACCCAGGTGGACTTGTCCGAGCTGTGCGCCCGTGGCGAATTCCGCCAGGACCTCTATCACCGTCTCAACGTGCTGTCCCTGCATATTCCACCGCTGCGTGAATGTCTCGACGGGCTTGCGCCGCTGGTTGAGCACTTTCTCGATCAGGCCAGTCGCCAGATCGGCTGCCCGTTGCCCAAGCTGGCGCCGGCCGCGATGGACCGCCTGAGCCACTACCACTGGCCGGGCAACGTGCGGCAGTTGGAAAACGTGCTGTTCCAGGCGGTGTCGTTGTGTGACGGCGGGACGGTCAAGGCCGAACATATTCGTCTGCCCGATTATGGCGTGCGTCAGCCGCTTGGCGATTTTTCCCTGGAGGGCGGCTTGGAAGAGATCGTCGGTCGATTCGAGAAGGCGGTGTTGGAAGCCTTGTACGCCGAGCACCCCAGCAGCCGACAACTGGGCAAGCGCCTGGGGGTGTCTCACACGACGATCGCTAATAAGTTACGTGAGTACGAAGTTATAAAGTCAGGCGGTACTCATTGAATATAAGGTGAATGTTGTGATTGTCTGAAAGGTAAGGAGAGCAGTTTGTTAAAGTAACAACCTGCTCCCGTTAAGGTTGGGGCATTAGTATCTTTTTATGATGGACGATTTGCCGAGTAGGCTGATTTGTTGGGTGATATTTCGTTGTCAGGATTAAAGTCATGATCTTGAACACGGAAACCTATAGGGTTTTCGCGAAAGTCGAAACGACCGAACCAGGGTTCTTTAGATCCATTCAAGCTTGGATGCGCATGTTCACGATCCAGTTCCACTGGCCAATCATCCTGGTCAACGTCCCTGGAGTGGTCGGTTTGAGGGGCTGGGTCGGCGTAACGGCTCAGCGGCCTAGGGGCCGAATCAACGCGGCTGTACTCCTCCCGCTGCTGGCGAAACGGCGTGTTGTAAGGGCTTGGCCCTTGATAGCGATCTTGAGTGGGTGCGCGACCCTGCTTCGAGCTGGCCGTTGCGTCTCCTTGACTGCTTTGCTCGTAGGCCGAGCGCCGGTTGTTATGATTTGTTTGCATATCAAAAAATTGATAAAGCGATCGGGAGCTATGGATCGAAAACATAGGTAAGTCTCCTGCAGTGTTTGATGGCGTGGCTCACTGTCTGTGAGTGTTTGGAATCTATACGCTGGATGCCGAATTACCAATGCGGTTGTTTCAAGTAAATGTGAGTAAATCAACCTGGATGTTTCAGTGCAGGGTTGAGTTTTACGGTGGTTTAATACGCAAGGTGAACACTCAGGTAGTTGGCGGCGCAGTGGTCTCCCCTTACCGGCGTTAAATCTGCTGAACTTGAAATGTGTTGGTGCAGATGAATATTTGGCGCCGATGAACTCGCGTGCCTTGCGGTATGCCTTGATCACGGGAAGCAGGTACTGGGGCGGCAAGCCCTGAGCTTGCCGTAAGCGGCATAAGTCCGCCGTTTTTCCGACTCCGCCTAACGGCACGCTTCTCTATATCTGGCCGAAAACCCCCGCCCCGACTGGGTTTTACCTGGTTTTCAAAAGTTGGTTCGCAAATTGCTTAAGCCTCATCAGTACAGCGGTGGGCGGCAAGCGTCCGTCAGAAAGAGGAAAGAGCGTGGACAAGTACCTTTATGTGGCAATGACCGGCGCCAGCCAGAATGCTCTGGCGCAGAAGGCCCATGCCAACAACCTGGCGAACATTTCCACCAATGGTTTCCAACGTGACCTGGAGCAGGCGCGTTCGATGCCGGTGTTCGGTGACAGCTTTCCGGCGCGCGCGTTTGCCATGACCGAGCGTCCAGCCACCGACTTCACGCCTGGCGCGATGATCGAGACGGGCCGTGACCTGGACGTTGCCGTCAGCGGCAATGGCTGGATGGCCGTGCAGACCCCGGACGGCAGCGAAGCCTACGTGCGCAGCGCGAGCATGAACGTCGATGCATTGGGCGTGCTGCGTGCCGGCAACGGTATGCCGATCATGGGTAATGGTGGTCCGATTGCCGTGCCGCCCCAGCAGAAAATCGAAGTGGGGGCTGATGGCACCATCAGCATCCGCGCCATGGGTGAAGGCCCACGCGTGATGGCGGAAGTGGACCGCATCAAGCTGGTCCAGCCGGACCTGAAGAACATGAATAAAGGCCTCGACGGCACCATCCACACCAAGGATGGCCAACCTGCCCAGGCTGACGCGACAGTCACGCTGACCTCGGGCTTCCTGCAGGCGAGCAACGTCAATGCGGTGGAAGAAATGACCGCAGTGCTGGCGCTTTCCAAGCAGTTCGAGCTGCACATCAAGATGATGAACAGCGCCAAGGAAGACGACCAGGCCATGACCCGCGTCATGCAGATGAGCTGATTGCAGCCCACTAATTAATTTGTGATGTAGCGCCAACAAACAGGCGCGCAGAGGAGAACAGCATGCTTCCGGCTCTATGGGTTGCCAAAACAGGTTTGTCCGCCCAGGACACCAACCTGACCACCATTTCCAACAACTTGGCCAACGTGTCGACCACGGGTTTCAAACGTGACCGTGCCGAGTTCCAGGACTTGCTCTATCAGATCAAGAAGCAGCCAGGCGCCCAGTCGACCCAGGACAGCGAACTGCCGTCGGGCCTGCAATTGGGTACCGGTGTGCAGATCGTCGGCACCCAGAAGAACTTCAGCGCCGGTAACCTGCAACAGACCGGCCAGCCGCTGGACATGGCCATCAACGGCCGTGGTTTCTTCCAGATCCTGCAACCGGATGGCACCACTTCCTACACCCGTGACGGTACGTTCCACCTGGACTCCAACGGCCAGATCGTCACCGCCAACGGCTTTGCCCTCGAGCCGGCCGTGGTCGTTCCCGCCGACGCCAAGACTTTCACCGTCGGCAACGACGGCACCGTGTCCATCACCGTGGCCGGCAACCCCGCGTCGCAAGTGATCGGCAACCTGCAGACCGCCGACTTCATCAACCCGGCCGGCCTGCAAGCCATGGGTAACAACCTGTTCCTGGAAACCGCCTCCAGCGGCGCGCCGCAAATCGGCACCCCTGGCCTGAACGGTTTCGGCACCACGCTGCAAAGCACCCTGGAAACTTCCAACGTGAGCACGGTCGAGGAGATGGTCAACATGATCACCACCCAGCGCGCCTACGAGATGAACTCCAAGGTGATCTCCACCGCCGACCAGATGCTTTCGTTCGTAACGCAGAATCTGTAATCAAGTCTATGGGGCGCTCTTGAGGGCGCCTGCAACACCGTGAGGTAAGGGTCATGAATCGCTATGTTTCTGTTCTGGCATTGAGTGGGATTGCCGTGCTCGCGGGCTGTGTCGCCCCGACGCCAAAACCCAATGACCCGTACTACGCGCCGGTGTTGCCACGCACGCCGTTGCCGGCGGCTGCCAATAATGGCTCGATCTACCAGGCCGGTTTCGAACAGAACCTGTACAGCGACCGTAAGGCGTTCCGGGTCGGTGACATCATCACCATCACCCTGAACGAGAAGACCCAGGCCAGCAAGAATGCCAACTCGCAGATCGGCAAGACCAGCAAGGCCAGCATCGGCTTGACCTCGCTGTTCGGCGGCGTACCCAACACCAACAACCCGCTGGGCAGCGGTGACTTGAGCCTGGACGCCGGCTACAGCGGCGACCGCGCCACCAACGGCAAGAGCGCGGCAGGGCAGGGCAACAGCCTGACCGGTTCGATCACGGTGACCGTGGCCGATGTATTGCCCAACGGCATCATCGCCGTGCGCGGTGAAAAGTGGATGACCCTCAACACTGGCGACGAGCTGGTGCGCATTGCCGGCATGGTCCGCGCTGATGACATCTCCACCGACAACACCGTGCCGTCGACGCGAATCGCCGACGCACGCATTACCTACTCGGGTACGGGTTCGTTTGCTGACGCGAGCCAGCCGGGCTGGTTCGACCGTTTCTTCCTTAGCCCGCTGTTCCCTTTCTAGGTGGCCACTTTGAACTTCAAACAGCTGATGGCGGCCGCACTCCTGCTCTCCTTGAGCGCTGTCGCCCAGGCCGAACGCCTGAAGGACATCGCCAGCATCTCCGGCGTGCGTTCCAACCAGTTGATCGGCTACGGCCTGGTAGTGGGGCTCAACGGTACGGGTGACCAGACCACGCAGACCCCGTTCACCCTGCAGACCTTCAACAACATGCTCTCGCAGTTCGGTATCAAGGTGCCGGCGGGTTCGGGTAACGTGCAGCTGAAAAACGTCGCGGCGGTGTCGATCAGTGCCGACTTGCCGGCGTTCTCCAAGCCGGGCCAGGTGGTGGACATCACCGTGTCGTCGATCGGTAACTCCAAAAGCCTGCGCGGCGGCACCTTGCTCATGACGCCCCTCAAGGGTATCGACGGTAACGTCTACGCCATCGCCCAGGGCAACCTGGTGGTGGGCGGTTTTGACGCCGAAGGTCGTGACGGTTCGAAGATCACCGTCAACGTGCCGTCAGCCGGTCGAATTCCGGGTGGTGCCACCGTTGAGCGCACCGTGCCAAGCGGCTTCAACCAAGGCAACAGCCTGACCTTGAACCTCAACCGCTCCGACTTCACCACCGCCAAGCGCGTGGTCGACAAGATCAACGACATGCTCGGCCCTGGCGTGGCCCAGGCCATCGACGGCGGCTCGATCCGTGTGACCGCGCCGCTGGACCCAAGCCAACGCGTCGACTACCTGTCGATCCTGGAAAACCTTGAGGTCGACCCAGGCCAGGCCGTGGCCAAAGTCATCATCAACTCGCGGACCGGCACCATCGTGATCGGCCAGAACGTCAAGGTTTCGCCAGCGGCCGTGACCCACGGCAGCCTGACCGTGACCATCACCGAAGACCCGATCGTCAGCCAGCCTGGGCCTTTGTCCAACGGCCAGACGGCGGTGGTGCCGCGTTCGCGTGTGAATGCCCAGCAAGAAGCCAAGCCGATGTTCAAGTTCGGCCCCGGCACCACCCTGGATGAGATTGTCCGCGCGGTGAACCAGGTGGGCGCAGCGCCCGGCGACTTGATGGCGATCCTCGAAGCATTGAAACAGGCCGGCGCCTTGCAAGCCGACCTGATTGTGATCTGAGGCCATGGCCATGGATATGCGCAAGAGCGGCATCAGCAGCACGGCGGACTCGGGGTCCTACTCTGACCTGAACCGGCTTAACCAGCTCAAGGTCGGTGCCGACAAGAACAGCGAAGGCAACATGCGCAAAGTGGCGCAGGAGTTCGAGTCGTTGTTCCTGAGCGAGATGCTCAAGTCCATGCGTTCTGCCACCGAGGCGTTGGGCAAGGACAACCCGATGAACACGCCGGCCGCCAAGCAGTACCAGGAAATGTATGACCAGCAACTGGCGGTCTCGATGTCCCGCGAAGGCGGTGGTATCGGCCTGGCTGATGTGCTGATGCGCCAGATGCAGAAGAACAAACCAGTGGAGGCCCAGGCCGCCACCCTGCAAGGCCCGGCGGCTGCGGAGCCTGCGAAGAAAGTTGATGTGCCGACAGAAATTGCCGCGGGCACCCAGGCTGACGGGCCTTTGGGTCGCTCCAATGGCCAGCGTCCGCTGTGGGCTTACCGCGTGGCTGAGCCACAGGCGGGTGCCCCGTCGGCCCATAGCAACGACATGGAATTGATGAATCAGCGGCGCATCGCCTTGCCGAGCAAGCTGACTGATCGCCTGCTTGCCGGCATTGTGCCAAACGCGCCGGTTGCTATCGATGCCAAAAGCGCGCCGCTGCGTAACAGCGTGGCCGACGACAACGTGATCAACAGCACCGCCCGCACCTTTGCTGTGCCGAGCGGGCGCATGCAGGTCTACGGCCGCGCCGTGGCCCAGCCACCGTTGGCACCGGCGAAGAAAGCCTTCAGTTCGCAGGATGAATTTGTCGCCACCATGTTGCCGATGGCCAAGGCGGCCGCCGCGCGGATTGGTGTCGATCCGAAGTACCTGGTGGCCCAGGCCGCCCTGGAAACCGGTTGGGGTAAATCGGTGATGCGCGCCGAAGACGGCAGCAGCAGCCACAACCTGTTCGGCATCAAGGCCGGCCAGAGTTGGCAGGGCGGCCAGGCTCGCGCGATCACCAGTGAGTTCCGCGATGGCGCGATGGTCAAGGAAACGGCGCAGTTCCGTTCCTACGACTCTTACCAGGACAGCTTCCACGACCTGGTGACGTTGCTGCAAAGCAATGATCGCTATAAAGAAGTTGTGAAGTCGGCCGACAACCCGGAACAGTTTGTTCGCGAGTTGCAAAAAGCCGGTTACGCAACCGACCCGGCCTATGCCAGCAAGATTTCGCAGATCGCCAAAACGATGGACAGTTACCAGAATTACGCTGCCGCTGGCGCAACCACACATTTATAAGGTCTGAACCATGAGTTTGCTCAGTATCGGGATGTCAGGGCTCAATTCCGCTCAAGGATCGTTGTCGGTCTTGAGTAATAACATTGCCAACGCCAACACCGCGGGTTACTCACGGCAGCAGACTACCCAGAATGCCAACGCGGCGAACCAATTCGGTGGCGTGTTCATCGGCAGCGGTACCACCCTGGCTGATGTGCGCCGGGTGTATAACGAGTTTCTCGACGCGGCGTACCAGAACAGCACCTCGCTCAACAGCGATGCCAAGGCTTATCTGGATCAGGTCAGTGCCGTCGACAAGACGCTGTCGGACAAGACCACCGGCATGTCGTCCGTGCTCAGCGCGTTCTTCGCAGCGGCTCAGACCGCCTCGGCCAACCCGAGCGATACGTCGGCCCGCCAGATTCTGCTCACCAGCGCCCAGACGTTAAGCAACCGGTTCAACTCGATCTCCAACCAGTTGAGCCAGCAGAAAGAAACCATCAACAGCCAGCTGACCTCCATGGCTGACCAGGTCAACCAACTGACCTCGTCGATTGCGTCCCTCAACAAGCAGATCAACCAGGTTCAGGGCGCGTCGAATACCACGCCGGCCAACCTGCTGGATGCGCGTGCCGAGGCGGTGCGCTCGCTCAATGAGCTGATCGGCGTGACCGCCAGCGAGAAAAACGGTGTGTTCAGTGTCAGCACCGGCACGGGTCAATCCCTGGTGCTGGGCGATCAGTCCAACTCGATTTCTGCCGTGCCTGGCAAGGACGATCCGAGCCAGTACACCATTCAGATGAACATGCCGGGTAACACGGCCGTCGACATCGGCAATGTGATCAGTGGTGGCAGCATCGGCGGCCTGATGCGCTATCGCAGTGACGTGTTGATGCCGGCCATCAACGACTTGGGTCGCATCGCCATCGTCACCGCCGATACGATCAACAGCCAATTGGGGCAGGGCATCGACCTCAACGGTGAGTTCGGCGCGTCGATGTTCAAGGACATCAACAGCGCGGCGGCGGTTGCTTTGCGCAGTGTGGCCGGTCAAGGCAACCAGGGCGCCGGCAGCCTGGGTGTGACGATCAAGGACACCAGCAAGCTGACCAACTATGACTACAAGGTCACCTTCAGCGATCCGGGCGACCCCAACAAAGTGACGGTGCAGCGCTCCGATGGCAAAGCCATGGGCACCTTTGATATTTCCGCCACACCGCCTTCGGTGATCGACGGCTTCACACTTGAGCTTAAAAACGGCCCGATGTCGGCCGGTGACAGCTTCAAGGTCAGCCCGACCGCCAGCGGCGCGAAGGATATCGGCACAGTCCTCACAGACCCGAGCAAGATTGCCTTTGCCGCACCGCTCAAAGGCGAGGCCAGCAAAACCAACCAGGGCACCGGCAGCTTCACGCCGCCAACCCTGACCGTGCCGCTGGATCTCCAGGGCGGCGCCAATACCGCGCAACTGCGCATCGGCATTGAAAACTCGATGCCGGTGAAGATGGTATTTGGCAAGCCCGCCGCCGACGGCACCCAGAGTTACACGATCAACGACGCCAAGGGCGATCCGATCGGCACCGGCACCATCATTCCGGGGCAGTCCAACAAAATCAGCATCAACGTGCCAATGCGCGATGCCAGCGGCGCCCTGGTGGTGCCGGCCAAGAGCTTCAGCTTTGACACCTCGGTGGCCGGCTCGCCGACCGATGGCGACAGCACCACCTTTTCGTTCAACGCCAGCGGCAAGTCCGATAACCGCAACGCCCAGGAACTGCTGAACCTGCAAACCAAGGCAACGGTAGGTGTTGCCGCCGATGGCAGTGGCGGCACCAGCCTGGTCGGCGCCAACAGCAAGTTGGTGTCCACGGTCGGCGCCAAGGCCGCAGCGGCTACCACCGATACCACGGCCACCAACGCGTTACTGACGGCCAACAAAAATGCGCGCAACTCCGTGTCCCAGGTCAACCTGGATGAGGAAGCGGGCGACATGATCAAGTTCCAGCAGTACTACACAGCGTCGTCGCAGATCATCAAGGCTGCGCAAGAAACTTTCAGCACGCTGATCAATAGTCTTTAAGGGAGTCTGGGACGATGCGCATTTCTACACAGCAGTATTTCGACACCAGTGCCGCCAAGTACCAGAACAACTATGCCGGCGTAGTGCAGGCTCAGCAGCAGGCGAGTTCCGGCGTGCGTGTGCAGACCGCAGGGGATGATCCGGTGGCGGCGCAACGTTTGCTGATGCTGCAGCAGCAGAAAGATATGCTGGCGCAGTTCAGCGGCAATATCTCAAACATCAACAGCTCGCTGACCAATGAAGAAAGCGTGCTGACGGCGATCAATGCAACGATCCAGGCCGCCAGCCAATTGGCGTTGAAGGCCGGTGGCGTGACCAGTGATGCCGACCGCAAATCCATCTCGGTCGAAGTGGGCGCCCTTGAAGACCAACTGCTGGGCTTGCTCAACAGCAAGGATGCGGCGGGCAACTACCTGTTCTCCGGCTCCAAGACCGATACGCCGCCGTACTCGCGCAACATCGACGGCACCTACAACTATCAGGGCGACGAAAATGAGTTGAGCCTGCAGGTGTCCGAAACGTTGACCGTACGCACGGGCGACACCGGCAAGACCATTCTGGAAGGTGCGGCCAACAACAGCCGCACTCAGACCAAGTACACCACGCCCGCGCCGGTGCCCCCGGCGACGACGCCGTCGCAGGTGGATGACCATAAAGTTGCCATTTCGGCCGGCCTGATAACCTCGAGTGTCGACTACAGCAAGTCGTTCGCCGACGGCCAGCCGTACAAGGTGACGTTCACCAGCAGTACCCAGTACGTGGTGACCGACAAGGACAACAACGACATTACCTCGCAACTCCCGGGTAATGGCACGTTCGACTCCACTAAGGAAGGCAGCGCCAGCATCAACGTGCGTGGGGTCAAGTTCGATATCAGCGTCGATCTCACGGACAAGGCCACTGGCCCTGATGCCGATGCCATGGTCAAGGGCCGCGAGTTCACCCTGGCCGCCAAGCCGGACACCTTTAACGTGTCCCGCACGGCAAGCAACACGTCGTCGACGCAGTTGACCAATGCCACGGTCAGCAATCCCGCTAAATATGCCAGCACCTTTCCGGCCAACAGCGGTGTGCTGGTCAAGTTCAGTGACACTGACTCGTCGGCCTTCCAGGTGTTTGCACAGCCCTACAACGCCAACAGCAAGCCGATTGATTCGGGCGTCATCGACACCACCACCACGCCGAGCTCGATCACAGTGGCCGGTGTGACCTTCGGCCTGAGCGGCGCGCCTAATGTGGGCGATCAGTTCGCGGTGGGCGCCAGCACCCAGAAGACCCAGAGTGCCCTCGACACCTTGAGCCAATTGCGCAAGGCCCTGGAACAACCGGCCGATGGTATTCCAGGCGCACGGGTGAAGCTGCAGGATGCACTCAACGCCGCCGTCAGCAACCTGACCAGCTCGGCGGACCAGGTGGACAACGTGCGCGGCTCCATCGGTGCGCGGCAGAATGCGCTCACCGTGCAGTCCAGCGAAAACGAAAGCGTCGGCCTGGCCAACAAATCCACCATGAGTGCCCTGGCGAACATCGACATGGGGGAAGCGGCGATCAACCTGACCCTGCAGCAAACCATGCTGGAAGCGTCGCAACTGGCCTTCGTGAAAATCTCGCAGTTGAGCCTGTTCAACAAGATGTAAGCAGCGCTACGTCAAGCGGCCCGCTCTGGAAACAGGGCGGGCCGTTGTCGTTTCTGGGATTTAATTGTTTGAAGGTTTTGCACAAAGCACACACAATTGAGTGACCTGTGAGTCATAAAGCGCATCTTCACTGTATCGTGTGAAAAGGATAAGTCGTCACAGGGTCCTTGCGAGGCGGCTTTCAGCGAGATTTTTATGGGGTTATCCCCTTTATTGTCAGCACTCCGGGCGCAGTCCCTGGGGTGTTCTCCAGCTATTTAGTATTGGGAAGCCACAATGATTGGCATAAAAAGCATCGCCAGTTACGTGCCGGCAGACGGTATCGATAACTACGCCCAGGGTGCCAAATTCGCCAAGGATGAAGAGTTCATCATTGGCAAGATCGGTTCGGCGTTCCTGCCACGCAAGGAAGCTGCGCAGGAAACCTCCGATCTGTGTGTCGAAGCGGTCAACGCTTTGTTTGCCAACAACCCGGATTTGAAACGCGAGTCGATTGACGCGCTGATCGTCGTCACCCAGAACGGCGATGAAGAGGGCTTGCCGCACACGGCGGCCATCGTCCAGGACAAACTCGGCCTACCGACCCACGTCGCAGCCTTCGATATTTCCCTGGGCTGCTCCGGTTACGTCTACGGCATCTATGCGATGAAGGGCTTCATGGAAGCCGCCGGCCTGAAAAACGGCCTGTTGATCACTGCCGATCCGTATTCGAAGATTGTCGACCCGGAAGACCGTAACACCACCATGCTGTTCGGCGATGCCGCGACTGCCACCTGGATGGGCGAAGACGCGCCGTGGTTGCTGGGCAAGTCGAAGTTCGGCACCGACGGTTCCGGTGCGCCGCACCTGAAGGTCAGTGATGGCGTGTTCTTCATGAACGGTCGTCAGGTCTTCAACTTCGCCTTGCTCAAGGTCCCGGCGCATTTGCATGAGCTGCTCAATGAGTCGGACCTGAAGGCTGACGAGATTGATGCGTTCTGCATCCACCAGGGCAGTGCGGCGATTGTCGACGCAGTGGCGCGTCGCTTTGAAGATGCGCCCGTGGACAAGTTCATCAAGGACATGGTCGAGACCGGTAATACTGTGTCGTCGAGCATTCCGCTGCTGCTGGAAAAGCACGTGATGGACGCCACCTGGAAGCGTGTGGCCATCAGCGGTTTTGGGGTGGGCCTGTCGTGGGGCTCGGCGATTCTCTATCGCCCTTGACACTTCAATAGTCTGAATAAAAAACGCCGATGATCGAGAGATCATCGGCGTTTTTTATTGTGGCGAGGGAGCTTGCTCCCGTTGGGCTGCGCAGCAGCCCTCAATCCTTTCAGTCGCCCCAAAAGCCCAATGAATACAGGGTCGTAAACCCTTGAATTGCAAGGGGTGGCACGGCGCCAGTAAAAAAATCAAAAAAAATCCTCAAGCAACCGGCTACCACGACGATAACTATTACGTAGGTTCTCAGGCCACACCCGGCGGTTGCCAGGGCCGGAAGCCGCAGTATCCATCCAACGAGGATTTCGTCATGGCTTTAACAGTAAACACCAACATTGCTTCCATCACTACTCAGGGCAACCTGAACAAAGCTGGCGGCGCCCTGGCCACTTCCATGCAGCGCCTGTCTTCCGGCCTGCGTATCAACAGCGCTAAAGACGACGCTGCCGGCCTGCAGATCGCCAACCGCCTGACCAGCCAAATCAACGGCCTGGGCCAAGCAGTCAAAAACGTGAACGACGGTATCTCCATCGCTCAGACCGCTGAAGGCGCGATGCAGGCTTCGACCGACATCCTGCAAAAAATGCGTACCCTGGCTCTGTCCTCGGCTACTGGTTCCCTGAGCGCTGACGACCGTAAGTCGAACAACGACGAATACCAGGCTCTGACTTCGGAACTGACCCGTATCTCGCAAACCACTACTTTCGGTGGCCAGAAGCTGCTGGACGGTTCGTACGGTACCAAAGCTATCCAGGTTGGCGCCAACGCCAACGAAACCATCAACCTGAGCCTGGAAAACGTTGCAGCCAACAACATTGGTTCGCAGCAGATCAAGAGCGTTGCGATCACTCCTTCCGCTACCGGTATCGGCAGCGCAACCGGCACCATCACTGTGACCGGTAACGGCCAGGTGAGCAACGCGATTGCTGTTCCGATTGGCGCATCGGCTCAAAGCATTGCCAGCAAAATGAATGGTGCAATTGGCGGCCTGACTGCTACTGCGAGCACCGAAGTTCAGATCGAAGTTGATAACGCTGCGTTCACTACTGGTGCTACACCTGCGGCTGCCGCGACCTTCTCGATGACCGTCAATGGTCAGACTGTCACCATGACTGGTGTAACCAGCCAGGCTGGCCTGGCTGATCAACTGAAGTCCAACGCTGCCAAGCTGGGTATCAGTGTCAACTTCGACGAAGCCAAGAAAACGCTTTCGGTCAAGTCCGACACCGGTGAGAACATCGAGTTTGGTTCTGTTGCAGCCAGTGCTGCCAGTGCCGGCGCTATCACCATTAAATCCAAGGATGGTTCTGGCGGCTTCCCTACTGGTGCAGGCACAGCTCTGTCCAACACCACCGCGATGATTGCCACCGGCCAAGTATCGCTGGACTCCTCCAAGGGCTACTCCTTGTCGGGCGCTGGTGTTGGCGGTCTGTTCGGCGCTGCCGCAGCTACCACTGCTGCTTCGACCAAAACCACCATCGCCAACACTGACGTGACCAGCGCTGACATGGCTCAAAACGCTCTGTCGGTTATCGATAAGGCCATCGGCACTATCGACAGCGTACGTTCGGGCCTGGGTGCTACCCAGAACCGTCTGACTACCACTGCAGACAACCTGCAGAACATTCAGAAGAACTCCACCGCTGCACGTTCCACCGTTCAGGACGTCGACTTCGCTGCTGAAACCGCCGAGCTGACCAAGCAACAAACCCTGCAATCGGCTTCCACCGCGATCTTGTCGCAGGCTAACCAGCTGCCATCCGCTGTACTGAAACTGCTTCAGTAATCAGCGCGCTTGGTAACTAACGGAAGGGCGCGTCTACGTGCCCTTCCGTTTTTTCGGTTTAGAGGAGATTGGACATGGACATGAGTGTAAAGCTGAACCAGTCTTATCCACCGGTTGCACTTCAAGGTACAACTGCCCCCGTAGCAGTCGCCGACAAAAGCGTCACCAAGGTCCAGGAGGCGCCGGCTGTAGGCAAGGAGCCTGAGCGCGCGGACCTGGAAAAAGCGGTAACCGATATTCGCGAATTTGTACAAGCTGCCCAGCGCAGCCTGGATTTTTCCATTGATGACTCCACCCACCGCGTAGTGGTCAAGGTCATCAATACCGACAATGGTGAAGTGATTCGCCAGATCCCGTCGGAAACAGCCTTGAAACTGGCACAGAGCCTATCCAGTGCAAGCCACGTGTTGTTTGACGACAAGGCTTGAGCTGGCATGAAACTTGTTGCTGTCTTGTCTTGAGGTATAACCAGTCAAGATAACGGCAGCCACCGAACAGGAGAAACGAAGATGGCGGGTTCAACGGTAAGTGGTGTCGGTTCCAACATCGATACGCAAGCGATCGTGAAGTCCTTGGTGGACGCCGAAAAGGTCCCCAAGCAGACGCAGATCAATACCGCGTCCCAGAAGGCGACCACCACGCTGTCTTCGATCGGCAAGATTCAAGCGGCGCTGGATGCGTTCCGTGGCGCACTGGACTCCATGACCAAGGACAGCAGCTTCACCGGTTTGACCGGTTCGTCCTCGGATGAAAAGACCGCGACCATGACGGCCAGCAATACGGCCTCGAACGGCAGTTTCCGACTGATCGTCGACCAGTTGGCCCAGGCGTCTAAGTTGTCGAGCAAAAACTTCGCCGGTGGTACCTCGACCGTGGTCAACTCCACGGACAAGGCGACCACGTTGACCATCACTCAGTCCGGTAAGGCCTACGATGTCAGTGTTCCGCCTGGTGCGACCTTGCAGCAGGTGCGGGATTCGATCAATACCCAGTTTGGTACCTCGGGGTTGAGTGCGAACATCCAGACCGACTCCAATGGTTCTCGGCTGATCCTGACCTCGACCACCATGGGCACCGGCTCGGACCTCACGCTCTCTGGCACCTCGGGGCTGGATGTGGGTTCCACTGTTGTCGATTATCCCAAGGATGCGCAGTACAGCATCGATGGTGTTGCGTCGGTCTCCAAGACCAACAATATCGAGGGCGCGCTCAGTGGTGTGAACATCAAGCTGGTGGCGGTTTCCACTTTTAAGACCGGCATAACGGGCGACAAGAACGCGACGTTGATCACCGTCAGCACCAACAATGCGGCGCTCAAGTCCGGGGTCAAGGGTTTCCTGGACTCCTACAACGCGCTGATGACGGCGATGAATGCCGAAACCAAGGTCACCAAGAACCTGGACGGCAGCACCACGCCGGCAGCCCTGACGGGCGACTCGACCATGCGTTCGCTGCAGGCCGCGATCCGGAATGAGTTCAACGAGCTGTCCGGGACCGGTCAATTCAAGTCGTTGGCTCAATTTGGTATCAGCACCAGTTCCACCACCGGTCTGCTGACAATTGATGACAAAAAGTGGGATGCGGCGGTTAAAACCAACGGTGCCGACATCAACAGCATGTTCACCGGCAAGGACGGCATGCTGGCGCGCATGAAGGGCGCGACCGATGACTTCGCCAAGGCGACCACGGGGGTTTTGGCCACGCGTTCCACCTCGCTGTCTGACAGTCTGAAAGACCTGTCGAAGCAGCAGGAAAGCCTGAACGAGCGCATGGACCTGCTGACCAAGAGCCTGTCCGACAAGTACAACGCCATGGACACACTGGTCGCCCAATTGCGCCAACAAAGCACCAGCGTCATGACCACGCTCAACGCCTTGAACAACCCTAAAACCAACAGTTGATTCCAACTGACGCAAAAGGCCAGGCAACCTGCCTGGCCTTTTTGTATCGGAGGACGACTGGCGCTAAAGCTTTTTGCGACCCAGTCGACATATTGGTTACTGAAACCCTTTTCGCTGTCGCCTGTCACGAGGTAGAAACATGAATCCCATGAGAGCCCTTCGCCAATACCAGAAGGTCAATTCCCATGCTCAGATCTCCGAAGCCAGCCCTCATCGTCTGGTGCAGATGCTGATGGAAGGCGGCCTCGACCGCATGGCCCAGGCCAAAGGCGCGTTGGCGCGCGGCGACATCGCGACCAAGGGCCTGATGCTCGGCAAGGCAATCGACATCGTGATCGGCCTGCGTGACGGCCTGGATGCGGAAAAGAGTGACAACCCGGCTTACGTCCAGCAACTGGAGAGTCTGTACGCGTACATGACCAACCGTCTTATGGAAGCCAACCTGCACAACGACGCCGACATGATTGACGAAGTGGCGCGTTTGATGATTACCGTAAAAGAAGGCTGGGATGCCATCGGCGCGCCACAAGGCGCAGCAGAGTAAGGCCATCGGCCTTGAGGAATACGTCATGAGCCAAGCATTGCAACGCATTGATGAAACCCGTGAGGCGCTGATGGGCGCGCTGGCGGACCGTAACTGGGACGCCATCGGCGAGCTGGACATGGGCTGTCGCGACGTCATCGAGCAGGTGCTCAGTGAAGCGCCGGTCGATGAGGATGCGTTGCGTGAAAAGCTTGAGAGCTTGCTGGCGGTTTATCAGCAGTTGCTTGAGGTGACGACTGGCGAACGCCAGGCGATTTTCGAAGAGATGTCGCAGATCAACCAAGCGAAAAATGCGTCAAAGGTTTACCATCTGTTCGGCTGAAAAGCGTCAGTTGGTCCGATCGGTGCGTCATATATTTGACTGTGCCAGCATTTTTGACTTAACTAGTGCTGTTTTCAGATTTCAGACGTCTAG